>NZ_JBFUGT010000153.1:0-14855 GCF_056402775.1 Rhodococcus sp. P3_B8 | reverse complement strand
AATGTGACCTGTGTTACACCCGATTCGTCCGGTTCCTCGCGGTTCGCGGGACGCCCCTACCTGCATTTTCTCCCCCGGACCCGGTTGCATACCCCATCGCCGGAACCCCGGAAAAAATTCACCCCCCTGATCCCACATCGTGAGACTCCTACGCGTAAGTAACTAACAGATGGACTATTGAGGTCTCGCTTCCAGGCCGAACGTCCAGGTTGGAGCGATATCCGTACAAGCCGGTCGGAATCGGTTCAGTTGGACGTCTGACCAATTCGAGGACACCCGCGGCCCGCTGGGTTACCGTCGGGGCGCCCGACACCCGCATTTCAGGAGTCACGATGACGGTCACCGACGACGCACTCGCGACGCTCGCCGCCGCGCTCCCCCAGGGGTGTCTCGTCACCGATCCGGACATCCTGGTCTCCTATCGCCAGGACTGGGCGCGCGACCCCGATGCCGTCCTCCCCCTCGCCGTCGCCCGCCCCGCGACCACCGAGGAAGTCCAGGTGGTGATGCGCTGGGCGACCGAGCACCGGGTCCCCGTGATCCCACGCGGGGCGGGATCCGGGCTCAGCGGCGGCGCCACCGCCGTGGCGGGGTGCGTGGTGGTCAGCACCGAGCGCATGCGCCGGATCGAGGTGGACCCGGTCACACGGATCGCCGTCGTCGAACCGGGACTGCTCAACGCGGAGGTCAAGGCCGCGGTCGCCGAGCACGGACTCTGGTACCCACCGGATCCCTCGTCGTTCGAGATGTGCTCGATCGGCGGCAACGTCGCGACCAACGCCGGCGGCCTGTGTTGCGTCAAGTACGGCGTCACCACCGACTACGTCCTCGCGCTGCGCGTGGTCCTGGCGGACGGGACGGACGTGCGCCTGGGCGGACCGCGACTGAAGGACGTGGCCGGCCTGTCGCTGACCAAGCTGTTCGTCGGGAGCGAGGGAACCCTCGGCATCGTCACGGAGGCGACGCTGAGGCTGATCCCGGCCCAGCCGCCGTCGAGCACCCTCGTCGCGTCGTTCGCCTCCGTCCAGGCCGCCGCCGACACCGTCCTGGCCATCACCCGCACGCTGCGGCCGTCGATGCTCGAATTCATGGACCGCGCCTCGATCGGCGCCGTCGAGGACGCGCTGAAGATGGGCCTGGACCGGACGGCGGAGGCGATGCTCATCGCCCGCTCGGACGCGCCCGGTGCGATTGCGGCCGAAGAGATTTCCGTGATGGCGGACGCGTGCACAGTGAACGGCGCGTCCGAGGTATTCACCACCGACGACCCCGAGGAGGGCGAAGCCTTCGCCGCGGCAAGACGATTCGCGATCCCCGCGGTCGAGAGACTCGGCAGCCTGCTCCTCGAGGACGTCGGGGTCCCGCTCCCGAAACTGCCTGCGCTGGTGGAGGGAATCGCTGCCATCTCCCGCGAGCGTGACGTGATGGTGGCGGTGATCGCGCACGCGGGCGACGGAAACACGCACCCGCTCATCGTGTTCGACCCCGAGGACGCCGCGATGGCCGAGCGTGCCCACCTCGCCTTCGGCGAGATCATGGACCTCGCACTCTCTCTCGGCGGCACGATCACCGGCGAGCACGGCGTGGGCCGGCTGAAGAAGGCCTGGCTGCCCGACCAGTTGGGCGAGGACGTCATGGAATTGACGCATCGGATCAAGAACGCACTGGACCCACTGGGGATCCTCAACCCCGGAGCGATTCTGTAGCTACACAGTCCGGGATGCGATACCCAATGGTTACCCAAGGGGCTGGTGTGGCAGGTGAGGTATTGCTAGCGTGACCGGACCCGACTCGATTCCTCGCAGAGAGGTGCGCTCGTGACCAGACTCCGCCGTGTCGCCTCCCTGGCGATGCCCGCCTTACTTGCTTCTACCTGCACGTTTTTCACGATGACGCCCCCTGTAGCGACGGCGGCGCCGTGCCTCGGCGGAACCGGCAGCCTCGGATCGAGCGGCTCCAACCAGGGCATCAACCCCATTCCCTGGCTCAACGGAAGTGACGGTCGCCTTCCCGAGCTGCGTGGCAAAACTCAGGCTATCGCGCACATCACCGGGCCGCGCAGCTCCAACGACACGATCGGCAGGTTCCGGGTGCTCGGCACCGACCTCGGCATCATGTGGGACAACGGCGGCGGTGAGATCCTCACCGCGTTCGGTGACACCGTCGGGCTGAGCGACAACCCGCTGTGCGGTCTTGTCGGCGACTGGCGCAGCAACATCCTGTTGCGCAGCTCCGACAAGGACCTCACCGACGGGATGCGCATCGACAATTCCCCGGTCGATACCCCGAACCATTCCAAGGAGATCATCCAGAGCAAGAAGATCCCGGGTGTGGAGCAGACCGTCATCCCCACCACCGGCATCTCGGTCGGTGAGGGTCCCGGGGCGACGCAGTACATCAACTACATGTCCGTGCGGAGCTGGGGCGCCCCCGGCGAGTGGGACACCAACGCGTCCGGCATCGCGTACTCCGTGGACAACGGYGAGAACTGGGTCACCGACCCTCTGACGCTGCGACCCAACGTCCCGGGTACGGGCGCCGAGAACTTCCAGATGGGCTCGTACGTCAAGCACGACGGATTCGTCTACGCGTTCGGCACGCCGTCGGGTCGATCCGGCGACGCCCGGCTGTCGCGGGTGAAGGAAGCGGACATCCGGAACCTCACGCTGTACGAGTACTGGGACGGCAAGGCGTGGGTGAAGGCCAACGCCACCGTCGCCGCACCGGTCATCCCCGGACCCGTCAGCGAGTTGTCGGTGCAGTTCAACCAGTACCTCGGTCAGTTCGTGGCGATGTACACCGATGCCGGCAATTCGGTGGTCATGCGCCGGTCCGACCACCTCGAATCCGGCTGGAGCGAACCCGAGGTGCTGGTGAGCAGCCGGGACGTGCCCGAGCTGTACGGCGCGTACATGCACCCGTGGTCGCAGGGATCCGATCTGTATTTCCTGGCCACCACCTGGTCGGACTACAACGTCATGCTGCTGCGCACCAACCTCGCGGACTGACGGTAATCTGCGAGTGACAGCGTGCGCGGGACAGCGCGCACGCCACACGAGCAGAGGAGCGGTCTGTGGCGGCCACGGTGGAGCACGACGTGTCGGAATCCCGGTTCGAGATCTACCTCGACGGCCAGCTGGCCGGATACGCCGACTATTTCGAGCGGAACGGGGCCCGCGACTTCCACCACACCGTGACGTACCCCCAGTTCCGCGGTCAGGGTCTGGCCGCGGAAGTGGTGAAGGCCGCCCTCGACGACACGAAGGCCAGCGGGCTCACCGTGATTCCGTCGTGCTCGTTCGTCGAGAAGTACATCGCCGAGAATCCGAGCTATGCGGAGCTCGTCTGATCCGGTCCGCCTGACCGTCCGCGCGTCGTGTCTGGTCGCCGCGGCGGTCGTGCTGGCCGGCTGCGGTTCCGGCGACGGTTCCGAGACCGATCCGGCGGCGTCCGCGCCGACCACGTCGGTGTCCGCACAGCCCGGCGCGTTCGTGGGTGAATGCGGCTCGCTGACCGACGCCGAGGTGTACGAGCGGGCCGGKATCACCGCGCTCACCCCGGTGTCGCGCAACGGCATCAAATGCCGGTGGGAGGCGGACGGCGGCGAACGGTACGTGATGTTCACCTGGTACCGCGGCAGCCCCATCGACCGGGAGCGGTCGGTGGCCAAGGGCATCGGTCACGAGGTCCACGACCTCGAGATCGCCGGGCACCGCGGGTTCTCCTCGCAGAACGTCGGATTCTGCGAGGTCGCGCTCGGCACGGGTTCCGACTTCGTGCACTGGCTGGTCCGCTACGGCACGGGCACCGCACCCTCCGATCCGTGCGCGGCTCCCACCGCGCTCGGCCGGTTGACGTTGGAGAAGGTCAAGTGAGCGCCGCCCGCCGGGTCGCTGCGGCGCTGGCGTCGGCGATGATCCTGGCCGGCTGCGGCACCTCCGTCACCGGCAGTCCCCTGCCCGAGGGCGCCGCATCCTCCGACGACGGCGGCTCCCCGCAGTTCGACAAGCTCCTCCGCGAGTGCGACGCCGTCCCCAACGACAAGATCGCGGAGACCCTCCACGGCGCCGGCATCGACCAGTACTTCTTCGGCGCGGTGTGCATGTGGACGGTGTCGTCCGCCGCCGGTTCGATCGACGTCACGTTCGGCTGGTTCGAGAACAACTCGCTGCAACGCGAGCGGAGTGTGGCCGATGGGCTGGGCTACGAGGTGGAAACCACGTCGATCGCGGGCACGTCGGCGTTCAGCGCCCGGCGTCCGGGCGATTCGGCGGCGTGCGGGATCACCGCCGCCTACTCCGGCGTCATCACCTGGTGGGTGCAGCAGCGGTCGGGCACCGGCGACCCGTGCGACGGAGCGCGCACCCTCGCCGAACTGACCCTGCAACGCAACCAGTAGCGGCCGAAATTCGCTCGCGGTGGCCACGACCTCGCTGTTAGCGTCGAAGGACCACCGATCGAGCCGACCAGAGGACCCTTGCCGTGACCGCCACCGAGACGGCTGTGACTCGCCGGTTCGGGCCCCTGATCCTCCTGAACCTCGCGACGCTGTTCTCGTCCACCGGCAACGGCATCGCGATCGTCGTGCTGCCCTGGCTCGTGCTCGAGAGGACCGGTCGCGCGTCCGACGCCGCGATCGTCGCGGGCGCGGCCACCCTCCCGCTGCTGGTGTCGAGCCTGTTCGCGGGCACGTTCGTCGACCTGTTCGGGCGTCGCCGCACGTCGATGATCTCCGACTGCCTGTCCGCCCTGTCCGTGGCGGCCATCCCGGTGATCGCGAACACGACGGGCCTCACCGTGACGGTGATCGCCGTCCTCGCCGCGATCGGCGCCGCGTTCGATCCGGCCGGGATCGCGGCGCGGGAGTCGATGCTGCCGGCCGCCACGAAGTCCGCGGGCTGGTCACTCGACCGGATGAACAGCCTCTACGAGGCCAACTACAACGTGGCGTATCTCGTCGGACCCGGTATCGGCGGTGTCCTCATCGCCACCGTGGGTGCGGTGAACACGTTGTGGGTCACCGCCGTCGGCTTCGTGCTGTCCGTGGTGACCATCGCATTCCTGCGACTGGAGAACGCAGGCAGACCCGACACGTCCACGCGCCCGACGTCCATCTGGCACGGCACGCTCGAGGGCCTGAAGTTCGTGTGGCACAACCGGCTCCTGCGCACGATCGCTCTGGTCGACATGGCGGTGGTCGCGCTGTACATGCCCGTCGAATCGGTGGTGTTCCCGGTGTACTTCACCGAACTCGACAAGCCCGCGCAACTGGGTTCGGTCCTGATGGCGCTCAGCATCGGCGGCGTGGTGGGTGCCCTCGCGTACGGACCGCTCGCGCCGTATGTGTCGCGCAGGATGCTGATGGTGGTGGCGGTGACGGTGCTGGGCGCGGCCATGGTCGCGATGGCGTTCCTGCCGCCGCTGTGGGCGATTCTGGCGCTGGCCCTCCTCCAGGGTCTCGTGTTCGGTCCGGTCGGCCCGATCGCCAACTACGCCATGCAGACTCGTAGTCCGGAGCACATGCGCGGGCGCGTCACCGGGGTCATGACGTCCACCGCGTACGCCGCGGGTCCGCTGGGTTACCTGCTGGCCGGTCCCCTCCTCGACAAGTGGGGAATTCAGCCGACGTTCTTCGTGCTCGCGATCCCGGTCCTGATCATCGGGCTGGCCTGCTTCGCGCTGCCCGTCCTGAAGGAACTGGACGACAAGGTGCCCGTCAGTTGAAGCCCATGACGTCGTTGCCCCACGCGATCCGCATCTCGTGGTCCGGGTCCTTCACGAGGGTGTCCGCCCCGTCGATCAGCAACGTCGAGCGGTTCTCCTCGTCGTAGGGCGCCCAGTGCTTGGACCCGTCCAGCGCGGCGGGGACACCGTGCCGCGCGAACGCGAGCCACCGGCGCTGGATCCGGCCCGACACCTCGAGCGCCGTCTTCCGGCCGCCGAGCCAGAACGTCGGGTCGATGTTGAGGGTGTCGAAATTGCCGAAGACGTACGGGAGTTCGGTGGCGTGGCCGGCTCCGATCCGTGCGGCCTTGAGCATCGGCGTGGCCTGATCGAACCGGTACATCCACGTCGGCGAGTGCCGGCTGTGGGCGTCGGCCACCCACAGGGCGGGCATCCGGAACGCGGCGTCCCTCGACATCGCGAGCGCGCCCTTCGGCTTTCCGCGGTCCGGATACGCCGACAGGATGTCGGCGAGACGGGCGGCGGGCAGTTCCGGGTGATCGGCCGCGATCGCCCTCAGCATCTCCTGCACCGAATCCGACGTGACCGGCAGCAGAGGCGATTTCATGAACTTGAAAATCGACGACTCGTCCTTGTTGGAACCGATGATGAGAGGGATGCGGTGGGAGTGCCCCTTCTGGAACGCGGCCACCGGGTAACGGGGCAGGAAGTCACGGTCCACCACGGGCGCCATCGCGAGCGTGCCCGGAATCCTCGTCGGCACCTCGTTGACGAGCGTGTCGCTGGCCTCGATCACCGTGCGGTACGGAAGGTGCAGCAGGGTGTCGATCTGCGCGGGTTCCACGTCGAGGATGTCGAGGAACTGTTTCGCGACGGTGGCCGCCCGCTCGCTCCCGTAGACCGACGTGGCGGGCGGGCTCTGGGCGATCGCGCGGTGGAACAGCCCCTCCGCGCTCGGACACGTCATCAGCGTGGTGATCGACCCGGCTCCGGACGACTCCCCGAACACCGTCACCTCGTCCGGGTCACCGCCGAACGACGCGATGTTGTCGCGGACCCATTCGAGGGCTGCGACCTGGTCACGCAGCCCACAGTTGGTCTCGAACACCCGCTCGGCCGTCGAGAACGACGACAGGTCGAGGAAGCCGAGCGCTCCCACCCGGTAGTTGAACGAGACCAGCACGACGTCGCCGATTGTGGACAGGATGCGCCCGTTGTAGATGCCCTGAGCTGCGGTTCCCAGGCAGTAGGCACCGCCGTGGATCCACACCATCACCGGCCGCGGGGTGCCGTCGGGTCTCGGGGCCCAGACGTTGACGGACAGGCAGTCCTCGTCCATCTCGAGTCCCGCGTCGATGGGGACGGCGGTGCCGTGCCCCTGCGGCGCCATCGGGCCGAAGTCGACGCAGTCGCGCACACCCTCCCACGTTGCGGGCGGGGCCGGGGCGCGGAACCGCAGATCGCCGACGGGGGCCGCGGCGAACGGAATGCCCTTCCACGCGTAGACGTCGCCCTCGGGGTAGCCACGCACCTCACCGTCCCGCGCGCGGACGACGAGCGTGTCGCCGGACTTGTCGACCTCCACGGACGAATCTCCTCACGCATCACGTTCCGGGAATCTCTCGCCAAACTACCAACGATGAGCAGGC
Source organism: Rhodococcus sp. P3_B8 (assembly GCF_056402775.1). Lineage (NCBI taxonomy): Bacteria > Bacillati > Actinomycetota > Actinomycetes > Mycobacteriales > Nocardiaceae > Rhodococcus > Rhodococcus sp. P3_B8. The sequence goes on along the minus strand of NZ_JBFUGT010000153.1, from coordinate 7,521 downwards.
AGGACCGATCGAACGCGACATAGATCAACAGTGCGCTAACATTCCCGCGTGGCCGCATGGACCGATTCCGAGGGCAGGAGCCTCCTCGACTACCCGCGTCCGTCCGTAGCCGTCGACGTCGCCGTCCTCACCGTCGACGGCCCGGAACTGAAAGCTCTTGTGGTTCCGCACCGTTCGGGCCGACTCGCCCTTCCCGGCACGTTCCTCCACGAGGGTGAACGACTGCGGGACGCCGCCGAGCGGTGCCTCCGCATCAAGGCCGGCCTGACGGGCACCGTATTCCATCAGCTGGCGATGCTGGACGATCCCGGCCGCGACGATCGCGGGTGGGTGCTGTCGATGACGCACGGCGCCGCGCTGCCCCGCACGGCGCTCCCCCGCGACACGATGTTGATCACCGTCGACGACGACCGGGTGACGCAGGACCTGGCGTTCGACCACGCGGACGTCGTCGCCCTCGCCGTCGCCGACCTGAGAGAGCGGTACGCGCGGGCCGTCGACCCGTCCGGCCTGGCCGGCGACACGTTCACGGTGCTCGAACTCCGCCGGGTGTACGAGGTGGTGTTCGGGCGTCCACTGCCGAAGGACTCGTTCCGGCGGCACCTGATGCCGGCCCTCGAGAACACCGGCGACATGGCCGTCGTCGGAACCGGCCGGCCCGCGGAGATCTACCGGCGCGGCCCCGCACCCCTCCCGCCGAGCGCGGCCGCGTTCCTCGCCGGCTGAGCCCCTCCACCGACCCTGGCCTTTCCGCCCGCGGCACGGCCGGTGCTAGGGTCGGCTTGTTCTGACACGGGGTGCTCCGCACGGGCGGGGCTGAGAACACACCCGGGAACCTGCTCAGGTAATGCTGACGAAGGGATGTCAACGTTGTGAATAGCTCTGTCCAAGATGCTGCCGGCGCCGGCCAGCACGCCCGATTCACGGACCACTTGTGGGACCGGACCAAGGTGCTGCGCGAGGCGATCGACGAACTCGAGTTCCTGCGCCGCCTCGGCGACGGAACGCTGCCGTTGGACGTGTTCCGCACGTACATCGAGCAGGATTTCCTGTACCTGACCGGGTACGCGAAAGCCCTTTCACTGGTGGCCGCGCACGCGCCGGGCCCGGTCGAGGCCGGCTTCTGGGCGGGCTCGGCCGCGGAGGCCGCCACGGTCGAGGCCGCGTTGCACCAGAATCTGCTGACCAGCGGACGACTCCCCGAGTCGGACGCGGAGCCGCTGCATTCGCCTGCCTGCCTCGGGTACATCTCCTACCTGACGGCCGTCGCCGCCACCGAGCCGTACGCGGTGGCCGCCGCGGCAGTGCTGCCCTGCTTCTGGATCTACGCCGACGTCGGGCACCGGCTCGCGGCGAGCGCCCGTGAGGTGCTCTCCACCGACCCGTCGCACCCGTACGCACAGTGGGTGACCACCTACGACGCGGAGGAGTTCCACGCCGCCGTCGCGAGGGCCCGCGAACTCGTGGACGCGGCGGCCGAGGCCGCGACCGATGCCCAGCGCGAGGCGATGGCGGAGGCGTTCGTGATCGCCAGCCGCTACGAACTCATGTTCTGGGACACCGCTCTCAACAAGCAGGAATGGCCGGCGTCGTGACACTCTTCTCTCGTACCAAGCGCGCCGCCACCGCAGCCGTCGTCCTGGTCTCCGCCCTGTCGCTGCTCACCGGTTGCGCCGGTGACTCCCAGTCCGGCGACACCATCCGGTTCGCACTCGACTGGACACCGAACACCAACCACACCGGCCTGTTCGTCGCCCAGCAGGAAGGCTGGTTCGCGGACGCCGGCCTCGACGTGCAGGTGCTGCCCTACAACGACACCTCGCCCGACACCCTGGTCGACGCCGGCAACGCGGAGTTCGGGGTGAGCTTCCAGAGTTCGGCGACGTTCTCGAAGGCCGCGGGCGCACAGACCACGTCGGTGATGGCTCCGCTGCAGCACTGGGCGACGGGCATCGCGGTGAAGGCGGATCGCGCCGACATCACCCGCCCCCGGGATCTGGACGGCAAGATCTACGCCGGGTTCGCGGACCCGGACGGCGAGGAGACGCTGAAGCAGATCATCCGCAACGACGGCGGCAAGGGCGAATTCACCACCGTCACGCTCGGCACCTCGGCCTACGAGGCCGTGTACTCCGGCACCGCCGACTTCACCGTCTCGTTCTTCGGCTGGGAGGGCATCGAGGCCGAGCACCAGGGCACGCCGATGCGTTACTTCCACTACACCGACTACGGCTTCCCGGATGCGTACGCTCTCGTCATCGAGGGCAACGAGGAGTGGATGGCCGACCATCCCGAGCAGGCCCGCAAGTTCGTCCAGGCCCTGCAGCGCGGATACCAGTTCGCCGCCGACCGGCCGGACGAGGCCGCGCAGATACTGATCGACGCCAACCCCGGCGCCTTCACCGACGAGTCCCTCGTGCGGGAGAGCCAGCAGATGCTGTCCTCCGAGTACATGAAGGACAGTTCCGGCAAGGTCGGGACACAGACGGCCGAGCAGTGGGCGGGGTACTCCGGTTTCCTGTTCCAGCACGGCCTGCTCACCGGCCCCGACGGGGCACCGCTGACCACGGAACCCGACTGGTCGACGTACTTCACCAATGAGTACCTCACTCAGCCCTGACCCGAGTCTGCGCACCACGGCCCCGGGCACGTCCCCGCTGCTGCGGCGGGTGCTGCCCGCGGTCGTGGTCGTGGCACTGCTGGTCGTCGCGTGGCAGGTGTACGTGACGGTCAGCGGAATCCGGCCGCAGGTGCTGCCGTCGCCGCTGCGGGTGGTCCAGCAGGGCTGGCGGGCGCGGGACGCCATCTCCGGTCACGCCTCCGCGACACTGCAGGTGACACTGATCGGGTTCGCCGTCTCCCTGCTCTTCGCGTGGGCCCTCGCCGTACTCGTGGACTTCTCGCCGTGGCTGCGCCGCGCGTTCGTTCCGCTGTTCGTCGTGTCGCAGACACTGCCGATCATCGCGATCGCGCCGCTGATGATCATCTGGTTCGGATTCGGTCTGCTGCCGAAGATTCTCGTGATCGCCCTCGCCACGTTCTTCCCGATGACGATCGGTCTGATCGAGGGTTTCGCCGCGGCCGACCGGGAGGCGGGCGCGTTGTTGCGCAGCATGGGCGCCTCACGGTGGCAGGAATTCCGCTACGTGCGGCTTCCGTCGGCGATCCCCCGGTTCTTCACCGCCCTGCGCATCGGCATCACGTACGCCGTGGTGGGTGCCGTGTTCGCCGAATACGTCGGGGCCACGTCCGGTCTCGGCATCTACATGGCGACGCAGAAGAACTCCTTCCGCACCGACCTCGTGCTGGCGGCGGTGCTCGTGACCGCCGTGATCAGCGTCAGCCTCTACCTGCTCACCTTCGCGGTCGAGCGCGTCGTCGCCCCGTGGATCAAGAACGAAAGGGCTCGGCATGAGTGACACCGCGCGCGTCGCACTGTCCGGTCTGAGCAAGGGATTCCCGGTCCGCGGCGGCATCCGGCCCGTCCTCGACGACGTCTCGTTCACCGTCGAACCGGGTGAGTTCGTGTCGGTGATCGGCCCCAGCGGGTGTGGGAAGAGCACCGCGTTCTCCATGCTCGCCGGTCTCGATCAACCCGACTCCGGCACCGTCACGATCGGCGGCGAACCGGTGCGTCCCGCGGGAAGTGGTCCCGCGAAATGCGCGTACATGCCGCAAAAGGACCTGCTGTTCCCGTGGCGCACCGTCCTCGACAACACCACTCTCGGACTAGAGGTGCAGGGCGTGCCCCGGAAGCAGGCGCGGGACAAGGCCCGGGAATTGTTCTCAGTGTTCGGTCTCGGCGGATTCGAGGACGCCCGCCCCAGCCAGCTGTCCGGCGGGATGCGGCAGCGGGCCGCGATGCTGCGGACCGTCGTCCAGGACCGTCCGGTGCTGCTGCTCGACGAGCCSTTCGGCGCTCTGGATTCGTTGACCCGCACCGAGATGCAGACCTGGTTGCAGGACGTCTGGCAGCGCTACCGGTGGACGGTGCTGATGATCACCCACGACATCCGGGAGGCCGTCTACCTGTCGGACCGGGTGGTCGTGCTGTCCGCGCGGCCCGCCACCGTGCGGCGCGAGGTGACGGTGGGCCTGCCGCGTCCCCGCGAATTGTCGATGATGACGTCGCCCGAGTTCGCGGACGTCGAACACGAATTGCTCGGGGTGCTCCACGAGGAGTCGCGGCGGGCACTCGTCGAGCAGGAGTCGGCCCGGCGCTGAAACAGGCCGCGTCTCAGAGCACTGCCGCCTCGAGCTCGCCCAGAGCCGTCTCGAGATAGAAGAGGATGCGCTGCAGGCTCGGCACCGAACGGCGGCACCCGATGACACCGAAATCGAGGTTGCCGCCGTTGGTGGTGAGTGTGATGTTGAGCGCCTGCCCGTCCAGCACCACCGACGTCGGATAGATGCCGTCCAGCCGGGACCCGTTCCAGTACATGGTCTTCCGCGGCCCCGGGACGTTGGAGATGATCACGTTGAACGGCGGCGGCGTGAAGCGGACGAACCCCGGCACCGGTGTCAGAGCGATCGGCGACATGTTGAAAGCGGACCACGCCAGCGCCTRCATCGAGGTGAGGCTGCCGAACAGCTCCTTCCCCTGGGACATGGAGGCGGAGATCGCCGTCAGACGTTCGGCCGGGTCGTCGACGTCCGTCGCCAGGTTGCACAGCGTGACCCCCACCGCGTTACCGCCGGCGTCGGCCTGCTGCTCGTCGCGCAACGACACCGGAACCATCGCGATAAGCGGCTCGTCGGGCAGCGCGTTCTGTTCCTCGAGGTACCCCCGCAACGCCCCGGCGCACATGGCCATCACGACGTCGTTGACACTGACCCCCGCCGCCTTCCGGACGGCGTGGACGCGTTCGAGCGGCCAGGACTGCGCGGCGAACCGGCGCGCGCCACCGATCGGGACGTTCAGCATGGTGCGGGGCGCCTCGTACGGAAACCTCATGTCGTGCTGCCCCATCGCGGTGCGGGCGATGCGCAGCGACGCAGGCGCGAGACCGGCCACCTCACCGACCGTGCGACGGACCCCGTTCACCACCGACCAGAGGTCGGGGGCGGGGGCGGAACCGTTGGCCGACGCCCTGCGCGGCAGGTTCCACGGCGGCGGTGCGTCGCGCACGTCCGGGTCGGTCGACAGCGTCCGCATCAGCAGCCGCAAACCGGAGACCCCGTCCATCAGCGAGTGGTGCATCTTGGTGTAGATCGCGAACCGGCCGTCGCTGAGACCCTCGATCAGATACATCTCCCACAGCGGGCGATGACGGTCCAGCAGCGTGCCGTGCAACCGGGACGTCAGCGTCAGCAGTTCCCGGACCCGGTACGGGGCCGGCAGCGCCGAATGACGCACGTGGTATTCGAGATCGACGTCCGACTCGTCGGCCCACCACAGGTTCCCGAGACTGCCGACGGGGCCCGCAGGCTTCTTCCGAAAGGTGGGGTCGACGTCCGTGTGCTTCAGCAGAGTTTCGTGCATCGACTTCACGTAGTCGGGGCCGGCATCCTCCGGCGGTGTGAACAATTCGAGCGATCCCACGTGCATCGGATGCTCTCGCGATTCGCCGAGAAGGAATATCGAATCGGTAACCGGCATGATCCCCACCTGGACGTTCACCCCCACTCGGTCACTATCCCATTACGACTTCCGCCTGGATGCTACGTCGGGCGTAGCGTCCGTGCGACCAACTTCGATGTAGACCGTACGGCGCAAAGAGGTGGAAAACCTAAAGGCAGCAAGTCGATGGGCACCGAGGCCGGATCGGAGGCAGGCAATGAGCACTGCGACTTACGAATTCTGCCCGTCACCCCTCCCGGTGACGCGGCGGGAGTTCGCCGGAACCAGCCTGCAGTCGACGGCCCTCGCCCACACACTCCGCCGCACGGTCCGGCCGTTCCTGAACGGGTGGGCGCGCTACCCTGAACTGCCGTGGCCCACGGGAGTCGTCGACCTGTTCGGGTACTCGCTCGGCCCCATCCGCGGAACCGTGCGCAGGCCCATCCGGCTGCCGCACTGCCGMGCCGAATGGATCCGGCCTCCGGGTGAGCTCGGCGACCGGGCGATCCTCTACCTCCACGGCGGGGCGTTCCTGTGCTGCGGGATCAATTCTCACCGCCAGATGGTGTCCCGGATCGCGGCGGAGTCGCAGGCGTCGACGCTGAACGTCGCGTACCGGATGATCCCGAGGAACCCCATCCGGGCGGCCGTCGAGGACGGTGTCGACGGGTACCGGTGGCTGCTCTCGCACGGGTACACCGCGGACCGCATCGTCATCGCCGGCGACTCGGCAGGCGGGTTCCTGACGTTCATGGTGACGCTCGAAGCCCTGCGCCAGGGGTTGCCGCGTCCCGCCGCCGACGTCGCGCTGTCGCCGCTGACCGACCTCGACCCGGTGAACAAGCTGGCCCATCCCAACGCCGACCTCTGCGCCGTCTTCCCCAAACGCGCGGTCGGTGCCCTGTCCAGGCTGATCGAAAGGCTGGACACCAGGGGCGGGCACGAGCCGTCCACGTCACCCGTGGACGGCTCCCTCGCCGCCATGCCGCCGGCGCTGATCCAGACCGGCTCGCAGGAAATGGTCTACGTCGACGCGGAACTGATGTCCGAGCGGCTGTCCCAGGCGGGTGTGCCGTGCGAACTGCAGGTATGGGAGCGACAGGTGCACGTCTTCCAGGCCGCCGCCGGACTGCTCCCCGAGGGCACCCGCGCCATCCGCGAGATCGGTCGGTTCATCCGCAAGGCCACACCCGTGAGTACTTCTTAACCGCCGGACGTTGACAAGTACTCACGGGGTGAAGAGGTGATTCCGGTCGAGCGTGGACCCCGGCGTGCGACGGCCACCCCACCCGATCACGGCGCGGTAGGCGCCGAGCGCCCCGGACGCGGCCAAACCCTCGGCGTCGGTGTGCGTCGAGTCCTCGGGAACCGGGGTGTCGAACGGCGCGACGTACAGCGCGTCGGTCGGACAGTTCGCCTCACACATGAAGCATGTCTGACAGTCCTCCTGATGCGCGACGACGGGAACCCCGTCCGTGCCGCGGCGGAAGACGTCCGTCGGGCAGACCTTGATGCAGATGTCGCACTGCACGCAGCGGTCGGCGACGACGACCTCGATCACGACGCGACCGTCCGGGCCTCGGCGGTGCCGTGTTCCGGACGCACCCACACCTCGCCCAGCCCGCCCGACAGCAGTCGACGGGTCTGCGCCGGGTCGGTGTCCGGCAGGTCGGTGCGCACGTGCATCCCCCGGGTCTCGGTCCGCGCCAGCGCGGAGTGCGTCGCCCACCGCGCGACGGCGAGCATCGCGGCGGCCGAACGTGCCTGCAGCAGCTCCCGTTCGGTGCCGCCGAGCAGATCGGCGGCGCCCGACCAGGCCTCGTCGAGGGCGGTCACGCTGTCCTGCAGGCTCGTTGCGCTGCGCCGGTAGCTGCGTCGCAGCGGCAGGGTGTGCTCCTGCACCAGTCCGACGATGGAGCGCGACGCCTGCCGGCGGGCGGACGGTCCGCGCAGGCCTGCCG
>NZ_JBFUGT010000152.1:0-15235 GCF_056402775.1 Rhodococcus sp. P3_B8 | reverse complement strand
CCGCTACACCCCGCGCACCATCATCCTGCCCGGACCGCTGCGCACCCAGCTCGACCGCATCGCCGCCGAGGGCATGGCCTACGAATACGAGGAATCCGCAACCGGAATCGTGTGCGTAGCCGCCCCTGTCCGCGAGAGCGAGGACGTCGTCGCCGCGATCAGCGTGACAGGCCCGTCCCACCGCTTCCGGCCGGACAACCACACCAGCTCGGTCCGCGCAGCCGCAGAAGAAATCGGAGCCACCTTAGCGCGGCGATCAAGCCTGCTTCGGAAATGAAGGCCGGGGGTATGCTCGACTGGCTGGTCCGCTGAGTGGACCCGCCTGTCGGAGGATGTACATGAACGCGTCGTTGCTGGGAAAAGTGCGACTGCTACTCGACAGCTTCGATGCGGAGTCGGGAGCGCTGTCGTTGACCGAGCTCTCACGTCGGAGCGGGGTGGCGAAGGCGACCGTGTACCGACTTGCCGGGGAGATGGTCCAGATCGGGCTCCTGGAGCGGGTCGGAACCGACTACCGGCTGGGACTGCGCCTCTTCGAACTCGGCCAGCTGGTCCCGACGCAACGCATCATCCGGGATGCCGCGGTTCCGTTCATGCAGGACCTGCATACTCTCACCCTCGAGACGGTGCACCTGGCGATTCGGGACGGCCTCGACGTCATGTTCGTGGAAAAGATCTCCGGTCACCGCAGCGCCCGGCTCCCATCTCGGATCGCCGGCCGATTGCCGATCGAGGCCACGGCGACCGGTAAAGCAATTCTCGCGTACTCGCCATCGAGGGTGTTCGACGAGGTGGTCGCTCGTGGGTTCGCCCCCCTGACGACTCGGACCGTTGCCTCGGCTCTCCGCCTTCGCCGGCAACTCGATCGGGTCCGTACAGAGGGTTTCGCGTTGGAGGTCGAGGAGGTCGGAATCGGTATGACCAGTATCGCGGTACCCGTCTTCACCGGTTCGATGGTGGTCGGTGCGGTAAGCGTGACCACCACGACGTCGCGGATGAATGTCGGACGGGTGGCGAAGCCGTTGACGGCTGCGGGATCGAACATCAGTCGTGCCCTCCATGGCGTGGCGCKTTCGGCCTGACACCGAACCCGAGCGAGAGAACGGCAAGGACAGCGCACCCGGTCATCGTGACGGCCACGGCGAGCGCGGTGTTCCCCAGGACGCCGACGACCGGGGCCACCACGGCGGCCGTACCGAACTGCGCGAACCCGACGATTGCCGCCGCGGTCCCGGCCGCGTCACCGTGCCGGGTCAATGCCAGAGCCGGCGCATTCGGCATGACGAATCCGGTGGCACACAGTAAGGCCAGCACCGGCACCGCGAATCCGGCGAATCCCACAGTGCCATGAAGAGCCACGGCGACGAACATGACTCCAACGACGACGCTGACGGCGAGCGCGACGATACAGATCCGCACGGGAGACCAGCGGTCCAGCAGCCGCACGTTGACCTGGGCCGCCCCGATCAGGACCACGCCGCCGACCGCGAACGCCACTCCGTACACGGTCGGATCCAGTTCGAACTCCCTCTGCATGACGAACGAGGATCCGGCGATATACGCCCACAGGACCGCACGGCCCAGTCCACACACGAGGACGAGCGTCATGAAGCGGCCGTCGCGGACGAGCCGGGTGTAGGTCCGGAGTGCAGGGGCAAGTCCGCGTCGGCTCCGGCGCGAGGGCGGAAGCGTTTCGGGCAGTGCAACGGCACCGATCAGCATCAACAGAGCCGCGAGCACCGCCAGCACGAGGAACACACCGTGCCACGACATGGTGGTCATGAGGATTCCGCCGATGCTCGGCGCCAGGATCGGGGCCACACCCATGACCAGCATCAGATGGGAGAACATGACAGCAGCGGCGCGGCCCGAGAAGAGGTCCCGGACAACGGCTGTCGCGATGACCGCAGTCGCCGCGGCGCCCACCCCCTGGACAGTCCGGAACGCACCGAGCACCGTGATGGTCGGCGCGAAATAGCACGCCACGGACGCGACGACATGGACTGCCGTGCCCAGCAGGAGTGGGCGACGCCGACCGTAGCGGTCGGAGACCGGGCCGATCACCAGTTGTCCGAGAGCGAGACCGATCAGCGTCCCGGTCAGTGTCAGTTGCACCGTCGACTCCGAGGTCTCGAAGTCGACGGCGATGGCTGGTAGTGCCGGTAGATACATGTCCACGGTGAACGGGCCCAGTGCGGTGAGCACACCGAGGACGAGGACGAGCTGGATGCGTTTCGTCCCGACGGGTGGTGCGGGGATCAGCTCCGAGCAAGTGCTGCTCGTGGTCACGGGTGTCGCTGTTCGAGGAATCCCGTAACGAGCGAGTAGTAGTCGTGCGGACGTTCCTCCTGCAGGTGGTGGGACGCGCGGTCCATTATGTAGAGGTGGCCGTGCTTGATCATTCGGGCCAGCATCAGCGGATAGTCCGGCGTGAGGAAGGCGTCGTGCATTCCCCACGCGAACAGAACCGGTGCCTCGATCATCCCGAGTTCGGTCGTCAGATCCTGCCAGTCCCCCCGCGGATTGTCCGATGCCGCGGCCAGCGCCATCTCGTCGGGATCGAGACTTTGCCGGTACCGCATCTCGAGCGTGTCGTCCGGCAGATGGTCTCCGTCGAACCATTCGAGGCGAGTGATCAGTTGCCGCATCTTCTCGCGGGTGGGACCGTCGCCGCCGTAGTACACGTCCCGGGCGTTGCGGCCGCGTCGGCCGTCCTCCGGCAATGGGGCGAGCGGTCCGTAGAAGACCGGCATACTTCCGGTGATCACCAGAGCACGCACCCGGTCGGGGTATTTCGCCGCGAGATTCAGTGCGATCGTCCCGCCCCAGGAATTGCAGACGAAATCAGCTCGGGCGATGCCGAGTTCGTCGAGGAGGGCGACCATCTTGGCTGCGTGGAAGTCCCACATCGGTCCGCTGATGGTGCATTTGTCGGACTTGCCGTACTGGAGGATGTCGACGAGCACGGCTCGACGATCGTCGGCGAAGAGTGGTGCGACGGGTCCGAAATCGGACCACGCCGTGCAGCCGGGGCCGCCGCCGTGCAGGAAGATCGTTGGAGACCCCTCGCCCATGTCGTGGTAGTGGAATTTCACACCTGCGGCGGTGACGTACAGACTGTTCGGTGGATGTGCCATGACCACACCTGACCCGATCGGCGGCGGTGGCGGAAGCATCTCGGTCCGCTGGACGGTCCGGGACCGTGGTGATGCCGCCACACCGGATCTAGCGTTCGCCCATGCGAACTGGTCTAGATTCAGCCTTCGAACGCGCGTGCCGGATGATCGGCACCACCACACACCGCCGCCTCGGGGAAGTGCGTGCAGCAGAGTCCGTGGCGTTCGCGCGGGCGTCGGCGGAGCACGATCGTCGATTCCTCGACCCCGGCCGGGAAGACTTCCGGGTCCACCCGATGTACCTGCCCAGCCTGCTGCGAGGACCTGACGGCGCCGACACCGCTGAGTATCGCCCCGACGGCATGTTCGCCGATGAAGTGCCCGGCACGGCCGGGCTGGACGTGCGCCTGTTGGCGGGAGGGCAGACCATAGAGTTTTGTTCGACTCCCCCGCTCGGCGTGCCCCTCGAGGTCACACGCACCGTGAACGGTGTCGACTGGAAGGACAGTGATGGCGGTGAGTTCCTTCTGATCACCGTGTCCAAGACCTACCGCGTCACGGGATCGGTCACGCTGGCAATTGTCACGGAACGGTTCATCGTCCGATGACGCCCAGTGGCGGATGGATGGTCGGCGATGCTCTCGAACAGGTTGCGCTGCAGTGCGATCTGGTCCGGATTCTACGTTTCGGTGCAACCACCCACAATGCACACCGCATTCACTACGACACCGACTACGCCCGTGCCGAGGGCCTTCCCGACCCGGTGGTGATGGCTCAGCTGCAGGGGACGCTGTTCTTCCGGGCCGCCGCCCGCCTGGCCGGCGAGGTCGGTGCGGTGACGTCCGTGACGTGGCGCAACCGAGCACCCGCCCCCGTGGGGTGTGTCCTGACGGTCAGCGGAACCGTCACCCGGATCGAGGGTGACCGGATCGAGGTCACCCTCGTCGAACACGCCGACGACGGGGCATTGTGCGCTGAGGGCAGCGCGGTGATCACCACGACACCTCGATCGTCACGACGGTGAACCCGGTCTGCTGAGCGAACCGGATTTGTTGAGGTGCGGGACGATCGATCGGAAGATCTCCTGCATCACTTGATCTCATCTCGAGAGGACTTCACATGACTGGTGTCGAGGCGCCGGAGAACTCGCAGGTTCTCCCGGAGAGGMCGCGCGCGGCCGGTCGGCAGGACTGGACCGCCTGGCCTCGATACAACGAGGCAGGCAGTGGTTACCGCGGATACTGGTACCCGGTGACGTGGGCGAACCATGTAACAGGTGAGCCGACGAGCTACACCATCTGCGGCGAGAAGCTCGCGCTCATTCGCGACGCGGGCAAGGTCTACGCACTGCATGACCGCTGCCCCCATCGTGGCGTCCCGCTGTCGGAGGGCGATCAACAGTTCCCGGGGACCGTCAGCTGTCCCTATCACGGGTGGACGTTCCGGCTCACCGACGGCAAACTGGCCGCCGTCATCACCGACGGGCCGGATTCGAAGATCTGCGGCAAACTGTCCGTGCAGACCTACTCGGTGGAAGAACGCCTGGGCCTGGTCTGGGTGTACATCCCGATCGGCAACGAGCCCGTGCCGTCGATCGACGAGCAGTTGCCCCGTGAGCTCGTCGAGAACGAAGGCGTCGTCGGGGGCCGGATCCAACCGCGGGGCGGCAATTGGCGCTTCGCCTGCGAGAACGGATTCGACGAAGGACATGCGAAGTACCTGCACCGCACCGCGTTGTGGCGGTTGTTCAAGCCGATGCCGACGTGGAACATCACCAGCATCGTCCCCGAAGGCCGGTGGATCTACCGGGTCCAAGAGGAGGTCTACTGGGAGGCCGAATTTCCTGGCGTCGGGAAGTGGACGAACAAGCGCTGGTGGAAGAAGAAGCCCGACGAGAGCCAGATCTCGCAGATCGGCAACGTCGGCGCCGGCGTGAAGGTGAATCCGGTGATCGCAGCCCAGAACTTCCCGGGCTTCGCCTCGTTGTCGATGCCGGGTGTGCTGAGGATCGCCTATCCCAACTTCATTCACTACGAGTTCTATGTTCCGGTCGACGAGGATCACCACCAGTACGTGGGACTCATGGTCAACTTCGAGACCGGGATGAAGAGGCTCGGCTTCTACGCCAAATACCTCGGTGCCGTGCGGTGGCTGTTCCACGGCCAGTTCTCGGGCCAGGACGAGTGGATGGTCCGCGTCACCGACGCTCCGCCGGAGAAGCTGTACCGACCCGACGTCTCGCTCACCACGTGGCGCAATCTCGCCGAAGAGGAATATGGGGAGAAGATCGCGGCTGCAGTCGCTTTCGCGCCGGCAACATCCGATCGACCGGTTCGTGAGCGCCGTGCCTCCGCGGCGCGGAAGACTGCGCAGCCGGCGACATCCACCGAGTCGGCCAATGGGGCGAGCGCTCCCACTGCGGTCGACGCCGACTAGAGGAGAATTTCGATGTTCAAGACTCTGACCGGCGTGACGTTCGGCGTCGTGCTCGCCACCGGCGTGCCGAGGGCATGGCGTTTCGTCGCCGCACGCAGCAACACCCAGGTTCACCGGATCAACTCGTGACGGCCGCAACTGCAACCCCGCTCGCGGGCCTCGACGAGCAGCGCCGCACCTGGACCGAACAGGCGTGGGCGACGGTCGATCGGGAGCGATTACGGGAGCTGATCATCGGCCTGGTGGACATCGCCAGCCCGACCGGCGACGAAGCGCCACTCGCACAACACATCACAGAGACGTTGACGGCCAGCGGCATCGAAGCGCACACGATGGATCTCGACGACCGCCAAGCCAACTCGTGGGCACGGTTGCGCGGTGACGGGTCGGGGCCGGACCTCATGCTGTATGCCCCGATCGACACCGTCACCAGTGGCAACAGCGAGGAAGACGTGCCCTGGGCGGCGGAGACTCTCCGTCCCGACATGACGGCGCGAGCCGACAGCGAGGGCGACCACGTCATCGGCCTCGGCGCTTCGAATCCGAAGGGGCATGCCGCCTGCGTCATGGCGGCGATCGAAGCAGTGCACGCAGCGGGCATACCACTCACCGGCGACCTTGTCGCGGGTTTCGGTGCCGGCGGAATGCCGACGAACCCTCGTCCGGGCGTGGGAAATCCGCGCCGGAACACCGGCCAGGGCGTGGGCTGTTCGTTCCTGCTCGAACAGGGAGTCTGGGCAGATTTCGCGCTCATCGCCAAGCCCGGGTGGACGGTCTCATGGGAGGAGGTGGGCCTGGCCTGGTTCGAGGTCACCGTGCACGGCACCCACACTTACGTCGGATCCCGGCACCGGCTGCCGTACCGCAACCCCGTCGCACTGGCGGGCGAGGTGGCAGTACGCCTGGAGCAATGGTTCCCGCAGTACTCGCAGGCGCACCGGAGCGGGCTGGTGCTTCCCCAGGGCATGGTCGCGAACATCCGGGGTGGGTGCGAGCGGACCGCCTCGTTCACCCCGGCTCAGGTGCGGATGATGGTGGATCTGCGCCTGAGCCCACGGACCACACCGACCGCCGCCAAACGCGAACTGGTCGACGCTGTGCGGCGGATAGCCACCGAACTGGACGCCCGCATCGACGTGGAGCAGATCCTATCGATCCCGGGCGAGTCGTCCGACGAGCGGATGTGGCTCTGCCGCAGCGCCGTAGCGGCCTGGGAGGCGGTCGAGGGTCAACCGCACCGCCCGGTGCACGACGGCAGCGGCGCCACGGACGCGAACATCCTGCGCAACCGGGGCATCCCGACCATACGGGTCGGCATGCCCAAGGTCGTGGACGCACCGTTCGAGGTGGACTTCGCCATGGGCATGAACACCGTCGACCTGGCCGAGGCCGAGAAGCTGACCCGATACCTGATCCGTGTTGCCGTCGACACGGCGACCCGCACAATCGAGGAAGTAGGAGCAGGCTGATGGCCGAGATCGTCTTGGGGGTGGGTGCGTCGCACAGCACCCTCATGAACACCCATTGGGAGGAAACGACACACAAAGCCGAGGCGGAACGCTTCCGGGAGGCGCTGGTCACTGCGCGGGAGCGGATCGCCGCGGCGCGGCCCGACGTGGTGATCCTGCTGGGGTCGAATCACTTCAGAGGGTTCTGGCTCGATCTCGTTCCGCCCTTCACGCTCGGCGTGGGCGAGTGCATCGCGAGCGGCGAGTCGGGTACCCCGAAGGGCCCGCAGCGTGTCGACGCGCACCTGGCCGGCCACCTCGCCGCGCAGGTGGTGGAGAGCGGACGGTTCGATCTCGCATTCTCCGCCCGCCTGCAGATCGACCACGGGCAGTCGCATGCCATCCAGTACCTGCTGGCGGACCTCGACGTGCCCATCGTGCCTCTGGTCGTCAATGTCTTCGCACCACCGCTGCCGACCTTCGGGCGCTGTCAGGCGCTCGCACACGCGCTCCGCGCGGCGCTCGACTCGTATCCGGAGAACAAGCGGGTGGTCGTGATCGCGTCCGGTGGTCTGTCGCACCGGCTGCCATGGCCGGACTGGCGTGATCCGCACGGTGAGGACGACGACTTCATGGTGCAGGCCTGGCTCGACGGTCGCGAGAACTGGTCGGACTACGACGTGCGCCGGCGGGAGATCATCCGCGCAGCCGAGGCGGCCATCTCACCGGAGTTCGACGACCGGATCCTCGATCTTTTCGAGACCGGCAAGGCGGCCGAACTCGCGGAGTTCTCGACCGACGAGGTCGACACCGAGGCAGGTAACGGTGCGCAGGAACTCCGCACCTGGCTGATGATGGCCGCGATGGTGGACTACGTTCCCGCGGAACGCCTTGCCTACGAACCCATGCCGGAATGGCTCACGGGGATGGGCGTCGTCGTCCTCGATCCCACCACTCGGCCGCTCGCGCCGTGACTCGTCAACCCTTCACACCCGACAAAGGACACACACATGACAATCTGGAACGAACTCGCCGGACTCGACTTCGCGGTCAAGACGGTGGACGCAGCCGGAGTTCCCACCCGGTCGCTACAGGCCGGCGCGGGCGAGGAGGCAGTGATCTTCCTCCACGGCACCAGCGGTCACCTGGAAGCCTTCGCGCGTAACATCGCCGCACATGCTCCGCACTACGTGTGCCACGCGATCGACATGCTGGGCCACGGCTACACGGGCAAACCGGATTACCCGTACGAAATTCCGCGCTATGTAGACCATCTCGTGAATTACCTCGACGCGGTCGGGCTGGACAAGGTCCACCTCGTCGGAGAATCGCTGGGCGGCTGGGTTGCCGCGTACCTCGCAAGTGAGCAGCCCGAGCGAGTGCTGTCGCTGCAACTGCTCGCCGCCGGAGGCACCGTCGCAAACCCCGACGTGATGCAGCGCATTCGCACTTCGACCACCAAGGCCGTCCAGAGCAACGACATCGAACTCACCCGTGCCCGGCTGCACCTGCTGATGCACGATCCGGTCAACGCCACCGAGGAACTGGTGGAGGCCCGGCACCGGATCTACCACCAGCCCAAGTTCGTCGCCAACATTCACAACCTGCTGTCGCTGCAGGACATGGACACACGTCAGCGAAACCTGCTACGGCCCGATCGGCTCGCACGCATCCAGGCACCGACATTGGTCGTATGGGGCCACGAGAACCCCTTCGGGGACGTGCCGGAGGCCGAGCAGATGGCCGCGGACATCGCAGGTGCGCAGCTGCAGCTGTATCCGGAATGCGGCCACTGGCCCCAGCACGAGCAGGCGGCGCTGTACAACCCGCTGAGTCTGGAGTTCCTGGCGAAGGCGTCCGAGCGCGTGAAGAGCGTCGTCTGACCGGAGCCGACAGCACGAAACCGTGAAGCCGGCCGCGTCCTCGAGCGCGGCCGGCTTCGTGCATCGAAAGTCGGTCAGCGCCTTCGGCGGCCTGACCGACTGTGCCATGTAGTTCAGTCCCCGCCCGGCGACCGCACTCGCCGGAAACGCCGATGTGTTTCCTTTGCGTTTCGAACAAGCCGCACCTACCAGCCACGATGTTCCCGCGCGGGTAAGTTCTGCGGCCTGGTCCGCACGGTGGACCCGGTTGATTCACGCCCCACCGAGGTGCCGTTAAGTTTTCACCACAACCCCACAAATGAGGTCCAGATCACAATAGGAGGTGTACAAACATGGCCTGGCGATCGATACTCGGCAAGGTGACACTTGCCTCAGCGGCGGTGGTTCTCACGATTTCGACCGGGGCGTGCAGCCGCCCCGCCACGCAGACCACCGCCGATTCCGYCGGCGGTCCGCTCCGGATCGCCGTTGGCATCGACGCGTCGTACGCGCCCTTCTTCGTCGCTGACCAGGAGGGCATGTTCGCCGATGCCGGCCTCGACGTCGAGCTGGTCCAGTTCGGCCGGGGTGGCGAAGCCGTCGACGCGCTCGCGACCGGCCAGGTCCAGCTGGCCGGCAGTTCGGACACCACGACGATCGCGCAGCTACGCCAGAATCCGTCCCTGCGGGCGATGTACTCGTACGAGGTGTCCGGCGACTACCTCAAGGTGGTGTTGCGTAACGGGGTCGACTCGGCCGCTGACATCCGCAAGATGGGCATCGTCCCGGGGCTGAGCCAGATCTCGACCGACAGATACCTCCAGGCCAACGGAGTTCCTGCCGGGTCGGTCGAGACGGTCTCCGCCACCCCCACGGACATGCCGGCGCTCCTCGACCGGGGTGACATCGACGGATACGTCCTGTGGGAACCGTGGCCGGCCACCGCGCTCGCGCAGGGCAGCGGGCACATCACAGCAGTCACCGGTGACTTCGACTGGTTCTACCACCACTGGGCGATCACGACCGAACCCTGGCTCGACCAGAACGAGGGCACCGCCCGTGCGGTTGCCCGAGTGCTCGTCGACGCCACCGCGCGGGTGGAGTCCGATCCTCGAACCGCAGCCGCCGCGACCAGGACTGCCGTCAACGTAGCCGACGACCAGACCGTCACCGCGGTCGACGAGATCAACTTCAGCATCGAGAACCTGACCGACAAGAGCATCGAGACCGCACAGTCGATCGTCGACTTCTACAAGAAGATCGGCGTTCTCTCCGAGCAGCCGGATCTGGCCTCGGCCATGCTGCTCGATTGGTACCAGGAGGAAAATAAATGACCGTCCCCACACGCGGCACAACCGCCGTCCCCAGCGGCGGCACGACCGCCGTTGCATCGGGCGGCCCAGCCGCCGCGCCCAGTCCGGCCAGAACCGTCACCGGCGTCCCTATCCAGATCCGCGATCTGGGCATCAGTTTCGGAGCCGCCGAGATCGTGTCGGGAATCGACCTCGAGGTGCGACCGGGCGAGTTCGTGTGCCTGCTCGGCCCGTCGGGGTGCGGCAAGTCGACACTGTTGTCCGCGATGGCCGGCTTCATCGAGCCCCGCGCCGGCGAGATCAGGTGCGACGGCGACGAGGTGAACGGAAGCAACCCACACGCCGGCATGGTCTTCCAGAGTTCCGAGGCCCTGTTCGAGTGGATGACCGTGACCCAGAATGTCGCCTACGGACCCCGGATGCACGGGGCCGGCAAGGCCGACCAGGCGCGCATCGCCGCCGAGTACCTCGCGATGGTCGGTCTCCCACACGCCGGCAAGAAATTTCCGGCACAGCTGTCGGGCGGTATGCGGCAACGCGTACAGATCGCGAGAGTCCTGGCCAACCAACCGTCTCTGGTGTTGATGGACGAACCCTTCGGCGCACTCGACGCCCAGACCCGGCAGGTCCTGCAGGTCGAGCTCGACCGAATCTGGCGGCACACCGGGTGCACCGTCGTGTTCGTCACACATGACATCGACGAGGCCTTGACGCTCGCCGACCGTGTCGTTGTGATGTCGGCCGGACCCAAGGCGCGAATCAAGAGCATCTACGAGGTGCACGCACAGCGCCCACGGGACAGGGCGCACCCCGACGTGATCGATATGTACGAGAAGTTGCGTGACGACATCCGCGCCGAGGTCGTGGCCTCGCTCCGCAATCAGGGCATCGAGGAGGACCAGCTATGACCGCAGCGGTACAGAACACCGTCCCCACCCGCGGCGAACGAGCGCAACCGGCCCGAACAAGACGCTCGAGCGCAGGTGGGGCCGCCCTGCGCACGGCGGCGCTGTGGGTCGCTTCCGCGGTCATCGGCCTAGGGGTGTGGTCATTCCTCGCCTGGTGGTACGGACCGACGACCATCGCCTCCCCCGCTCAAGTCGTCACAGCAGCAAGGGAACTCGCGGAAAGCGGTGTCCTCTGGACATCGATCTGGGCGTCGGCCCAGCGCATTCTGGTCGGGTGGAGTCTCGGCGTCGTGATCGGTGCCCCCGTCGGCATTCTCATGGGCCGCGTCAACCTCGTGCGTCAACTGCTCGACCCGTATATCGAATTCTTCCGTTTCATCCCCCCGATCGCGTTCGTGACATTGGCGGTGGTGTGGTTCGGCATCGGTGAGACGTCCAAGATAGTGCTGATCTTCTACACGTCGGTGTTCATCGTCACCGTGAGCACGATCGCCGCGACCGTCGCGATCAGCGAGAACAAGCTGCAGGCCGCCGCGAACCTGGGAGCCGGCAAACTGCAGATCATGAAGACGGTGGTGCTGCCGTCGTCGGTGCCGGGCATCGTCACCGGCGCCCGTCTTGCGATGGGCAACAGCTTCCTCACCATCGTCTCCGCCGAGATCGTGGCGGCCGACCACGGCATCGGCTCGATGATCTGGCAGGCCCGGAACTACGGGCGCATCGACTGGACATTCGTGGGCATCATCGTGCTCGGGATCATGGGCTTTCTGTTCGACCGTGTCCTGAGGGTGCTGTCGGGCCGGTACCTGGCGCGGTACGGCGTCAAGTAGTAGTCCTCGTGCCTGCCTGCGCACAGAGCACCGGGTAACGAGTCGTCGGACGACTCCGGCGTCGATAGAACAGAACTACAGGCGGGTCCACCGGCGTTTCTCCTTCGCCGGCGGACCCGCCTTTTCCGTGTTCGTGTCCGTTCCTGTCAGCGGCAGGAATGAACACAGTCTGCTGACCGGACCGGTTTCATTTATCCGGCACGGCAACATGATTAGCGTTGCCGGCATGAACGCTTCGCTCAACGCGTCGACCGGCACGGACCTCGACGTCGACATTCTCATTATCGGTGCCGGCCCGGCCGGTCTCTACGCTGCGTACTACGCCGGATTCCGCGGGCTCCGGGTCGCCGTTCTCGACGCTCTGTCCGAGCCCGGTGGCCAGGTAAGCGCGATGTACCCGGAGAAGGCGATCCTCGACATCGCGGGTTTTCCGGAAGTGAAAGGGCGAGATCTCGTGAATGGATTGCTGGCGCAAGCCGCACCGTTCGATCCGGCATATCTGCTCGGCGAGCAGGCCCGGAGGCTGGATCATGCCGAGGACGGACGTGTCATGATCGGGACGAGCAAGGGACGCACCGTCACCGCCGGTGCGGTCGTGATCACCGGTGGGATCGGGACATTCACGCCACGCCCGCTGGTGAAGGGGCTCGATTTCGTCGACCGCGGTCTCAGCTACTTCGTGCCCGACCTGTCCGCGCACACCGGTAAGGACGTGGTAATCGTGGGCGGCGGCGACAGCGCCTTCGACTGGGCGGTCCACCTCGAGCCGATCGCATCGTCGGTGACCCTGGTGCATCGTCGCGACAAGTTCCGTGCACACGCGGCGACGGTGACGAAGGTCCGTGAGAGCACTGTGCGGATGCTGGTCAACGCGGACATTGCCGAGGTCCGTGGCAACGGCTGGGTCGCAGAGGTGGACGTCGCGCACAAACTCGACGAGACCACCACGACGTTGCCGGCACAAACCATCATCGCCGCTCTAGGATTCACCGCCGACCTCGGGCCGATGACCGAGTGGGGACTCGAGATCGATTCGCGCCACATCGTCGTCAATACCCGAATGGAGACCACCGTGCCGCGCGTATATGCGGCCGGCGACATCACCGACTACCCGGGAAAGGTCCGGCTCATCGCCGTCGGATTCGGTGAGGCCGCGACCGCGGTCAACAACGCCGCGGCCGTCCTCGACCCGGATGCGGAAATCTTCCCGGGCCATTCCACCGAAAAGGAGAGCTGACAATGGCATTCGTCATAGGCGAAGCGTGCATCGACTACATGGACCGCTCCTGCATGGAGGAGTGCCCGGTCGACTGCATCTACGAGGGTGAGCGCAAGCTCTACATCAATCCGAACGAGTGCATCGACTGCGGCGCCTGCGAACTCGCCTGCCCGGTCGAGGCGATCACGGTGGATCGGAAGGCAGACCCCGATTTCAAGGAGGACGCGAAACGTTTCTTCCTCGACGTCCTGCCGACCCGGGCGGAGCCGGTCGGCAATCCGGGCGGCGCCGCGAAGATCGACGTGATCGGCGTGGACACCCCCATGGTCACGGCCTACTGATGGCGATACGGTTCGGCTACGCCGACACGACGTTCGGACAACTGCACTATGCGGAATCGGGCAGTGGCCGGCCGCTCCTCCTGCTGCATCAGACCCCGCGGTCCTGGGACGAGTTCCGCGAGTTGATCCCGCTCCTGGACGACGAGTTCCGGGTTCTCGCCCTGGACATGGTGGGGTTCGGAGCGAGTGCGCCACTCGCTCCGCCGCAGACGATCGAGTCGTTCGCCGACGCCGCCTGGGAGTTCCTCGACGCCGTGAACGCCGGACCGGTGGCGGTCCTCGGACATCACACCGGCGCCGCGGTGGCGATGGAGATGGCCGCCGGCCGCCCCGGTGAAGTCGATGCTGTGGTGCTGTCCTCCTGCCCGTGGACGGAGGGTAACAACCGCAACGGCGAACCGGATTCGGGAGTCGTGGACCGCGCCGTCCGCGAACCCGACGGCAGCCACCTGCAGACCCTGTGGAACCTGAGACGACCGTATTACCCTTCCTCGGCAACGGATTTGCTCGACCGCTTCCTGCGCGACGCCCTCGCGCACGGTGTCGATCCCGCCGAGGGACACCGTGCCTGCGCTCGTTACCACATGGCGGACCGCATCGAAGCGGTGACGGCGCCGGTGCTGCTGCTCGCTGCCGGCGCAGACCCGTTCTCGATGCCCCACCTACCGACGTTGAGGAAACAGTTCACCGGGGCGCGGGTGGTGCTCGAGGAGGTGATCGAGGACGGGACCGTTGCGTTGATCGAGCGAGAGGCACCGCGGGTAGCCGCGGTGGTCCAGTCCTTTCTGAACTCACCGGCCGTGCGGGTCGCGTCCGAAAATTTGGGACGGGTCCGGTGACCGAACCCTGTGGCGTGCGTCTCGCCATTGTTCAGCCCTAGCGTAGCTGTGATCGGGACGAATGCCCCGCCAACCGCCAGGAGGCAGCAGTGACTACAGAGGCGCAGCATTCGGCCGGCCTCGGCCCGGTCGTACCGATCCCCCCGGCACACCGCGTTGCGGGACAAGACATGTCGTCCGTTCTCGGCAAGGCCCGGCTCATTCTCGACGCGTTCGGGAGCGAGCACAGCGACCTCTCGCTCACCGAGCTCGCACGTCGAAGTGGTGTCGCGAAGGCGTCCGTGCACCGGCTGGCCGGCGAACTCGTCGAATGGGGACTCCTCGAGCGGGCGGGCACGAAGTACCGCTTGGGCCTGCGGCTGTTCGAACTCGGACAGCTCGTCCCCCGGCAGCGCATCCTGCGTGACGCCGCCCTACCCTTCATGGAAGACCTGCTCCTTGCAACGCAGGAGACGGTGCACTTCGCGGTTCGGGACGGCATCGACGTGCTCTACATCGAGAAGATCGTCGGTCACCGCGGATTGCAACAGCAGTCGCGGGTGGCGGGCCGGTTGCCGCTGTACTGCACCGCGACCGGGAAGATGATCCTGGCGTTCTCGCCGCAGGCGGTGTTCGACGAAGTGATCGAGCAAGGATTCACCGCTCTCACCGCCCGCACCACGATGTCGGTCGCCGTCCTGCGCCAGCAACTCCACCGCATGCGCAACGAGCAACTCGCAGTCGAAGTCGAAGAGACCCGCATCGGCTACATGAGTGTTGCCGTGCCGGTGTTCAGCGGACCCCGGACCCTCGCCGGAGCCCTGTCGGTAACGGGTCCGACGGCGCGGCTCAACGTCAGCCGGGTTGCCGGCGCCCTACGAACCGCGGGCATCGGGATCTCCCGAGCACTTCACGCGATGCGCTGCGCATACTCGGCGACCGAC
>NZ_JBFUGT010000151.1:0-15296 GCF_056402775.1 Rhodococcus sp. P3_B8 | reverse complement strand
CGTGGGGCCCCGTGGTGTGGGTCTTGCTCGGCGAGGYGTTCCCCAACCGCATCCGGGCCGCCGCCCTGTCGCTCGCCGCGGGCGCCCAGTGGGCGGCGAACTGGCTGATCACCGTGACGTTCCCGTCCATGAAGGACTTCTCGCTGGGAATCTCGTACGGCTTCTACGCCGTGTGCGCGGTGCTGTCCCTCGTCTTCGTGTTGCGCTGGGTCAAGGAGACGAAGGGCGTGGAACTCGAAGCCATGCATTCGGATTCGGTCGCGTAGGACTTACCGCGCTGCGAAGAAGGCACCCGCGAGTAGCTCACTCGTGGGTGTCTTCTTCGTCCTTCATCTGCTCGACTGCCGTCGCGGATTCGCTCACGATCGCGCGCATGGCCGCCTCCGCCGCGTCGGCGTCGCCCATCTGAATGGACGACGCCACGACGCCGTGGAGGCGGATTGCTTCCGTCTCGGCGACGTGCGGCATCAGTGAGTGCCGGGTGCGGCCCTCGAGCACTTCCACGACGATCTGCGACATCGCGCGCAACAGGGGATTCCCCGACGCGGTCAGCAGCGTGCGGTGAAAATCGGAGTCGTGGGCCAGGTAGGCGTCCGTGTCCGCGGCGCGGGACGTCGACGACATTCCGATGACGGCGGCCGTCAGCGCCCCGCACTGTTCGGGTGTCGCGCGTGTCGCCGCGAGACGCGCGGCGAGCGGTTCGATGCCCGACCGTAGCTCGCTCAGGCTCGACAGCTGTTCGAACCGCTGCGGGCCGGCCAGCTTCCACCGAATCACGCTCGGATCCAGTGAATTCCAGTGCTCCTCGCCCAGGACGGTGATCCCGACGCGACGTCGCACGGCCAGCAGTCCGAGGGATTCAAGAACCCGGACCACCTCGCGGACGACGGTTCGGGAGACGGAGTACTGGGTGACCACGTCGTCGGCGGAGATCCGGGTGCCGGGTGCCACGACGCCGGCCACGATGTCGCTACCCAGCCGATCGAGCACCGTTTCGTGCAATTGCCGGTACTCGCCGCCGTCTGCGTTGGTCATCCGCCGATGTTCCCACGGTTGCCTCCATTGAACACACGTTGGCACGACATCCAACCTCTAAGTAGTACTTAATAAGTCCGGGGCTTGAAATCATATGGTTTATGGGGCACAGTGACGTGAGTCACGAATAAGGGTAATTCCATCACCGATCTCCCTGGAGCAACAGAATGAGTACCGCGTCACTACTCGCAGCGGCCGACAGTGCCGGTCACGACGCGCGGCTGATCACGGCTGCCGTCGTCGGCGTCGCCGTCATCATCGCGCTGATCACCTGGCTCAAACTCCACCCGTTCCTCGCGCTGTCGATCGGCGCCGTCGGCGTCGGTATCGCCGCAGGTCTGGGCGGGCAAGACTCGGTGAAGGCGTTCGTCGAGGGCTTCGGGGCCACGATGGGCAGCGTCGGAATCCTGATCGGATTCGGTGCCATGTTCGGCAAGTTGCTCGCCGATTCCGGTGGTGCCGACCGCGTCGTCGACACCCTCGTCGGACGGGCAGGCCCGCGGACGCTGCCGTGGATGATGGCGCTGGTCGGCGCCGTGATCGGCCTGCCGATGTTCTTCGAGATCGGCCTCGTGCTGCTGATGCCCGTCATCATCCTGGTCGCGCGGCGTTCGGGGTTGTCGTTGATGCGGATCGCGATTCCCACGCTGGCAGGTCTGTCGGCCATGCACGGTCTCGTTCCGCCGCACCCCGGGCCCCTGGTCGCGGTGGCGGCCCTGAACGCCAATCTCGGACTCACCCTCGCCCTCGGCGTCCTCGTCGCGATTCCCACCGTCGTCATCGCCGGGCCGCTGTTCAGCAAGCTGGCGGCACGCTGGGTGGACGTCCCCGTCCCCGAGCTCTACGTGACCGTCGAGGACCGGGAAGGCGCCGAAGCCGCCGCCGAGCGTCGCCGGCCCAGCTTCGCCGCAACACTGTCCGCCATCCTGTTGCCTGTCGTCCTGATGCTGGGCAAGGCGGTCGCCGACGTCATCGCCGCCGACTCGGAGTCGCCCGCGAAGGCGCTGCTCGACTTCCTCGGAACGCCGGTCGTGGCCCTCGGGCTCGCGGTGCTCGCCGGGATGGCGCTTCTCGGCCGCGGTGGCGGCATGGACCGCAAGGCCATCGCCGTCTCGCTGGAGAGTTCACTGCCCCCGATCGCCGGAATCCTCCTCATCGTCGGCGCCGGCGGCGGATTCAAGCAGGTCCTGATCGACACCGGCATCGCCGACGTGATCGCCGACGCGATCAAGGACAGCGCCCTTCCCGTGCTGTTCCTCGCCTGGCTCGTGGCCGTGCTCATCCGCGTCGCCACCGGATCAGCCACCGTCGCGACCGTCACCGCTTCCGGCATCCTCGCACCCGTCGCCGCCGAACTGACCTCCACGCACGTCTCGCTGATGGTGCTGGCGATCGGCTCCGGCTCGCTGTTCCTGTCGCACGTCAACGACGCGGGATTCTGGTTGGTGAAGGAATACCTCGGCGTCACGGTGGTACAGAACCTGAAGACGTGGACGGTGATGGAATGCATCATCTCCGTCACCGGTCTCGCCGGGGTCCTCGCACTGAGCGTATTCATCTAAAGGGGGCTGAGAAATGTCGAGTGAGGTTGGTGAGATGCACGTGAGTACGCGCGAACCTGCAGGACGCACGCCGCAGACGGTAGATCCGGTCCTGGTGCTGATGGGGGTGTCTGGGTCCGGGAAGTCGACGGTCGCGGGAATCATCGCCGGCGCCATGGGCTGGGACCTCCAGGAGGGAGACGCCCTGCACCCACCCGCGAATGTCGCGAAGATGGCGTCGGGGCAGCCGTTGACCGACGAGGACCGCTGGCCGTGGCTCGATGTCGTCGCGGGGTGGATTCGAGAACACACCGAGAACGGTCTTCCCGGGGTCATCACCTGCTCGGCGCTGAAGCGCAGCTACCGCGACGTGTTGCGGGGCGACAACGTCGTCTTCGTGCATCTCGCCGGGTCGCGGGCGCAGATCGGGGAACGGCTGACCGCCCGGCTCGACCACTTCATGCCCCCGTCGTTGCTGGACACGCAGATCTCGACGCTCGAACCGATCGAGCCGGACGAGGACGCGATCGTGGTGGACGTGGGCGGATCGCCCACCCAGGTTGCGACCGAGATCATCGCTCGGCTGGAGGAGCGACTGGCTCGGTGAACCTCCCGCAATCGGACGGAAATCGGTCGAAGTCGCTCGGCAACGGGCGACTTCGACTTACCGTGGCGGGAGGTCTCGGAGAGCGGACGTGAGAAGTTTCGCGTGCGTTTCTCTCCGGATCGCCCTAGGGTGTCCACTTGGCTGGACAAGCGTCCGATACAACGGAGGGCAGTATGCGAACGCGTGAATCGATCGTGTGGCACTGGGATGTCAGTCGCCGGGCGCGCATGACGTTCTGGTTTGCCAGGGCTTTCGTCAAACCGCTGTTCACGATATGGCCGACGACGGACCGCGGCATCGAATTGCTGGCGACCCTCGACGAGCTGATCGACCGGCTTCCCAAGCCGAAGGGCCTCGACATCGAGGCGATCTCGCTCGGCGGGGTGCCGTGCGAGAAGATCACCCATCCGCGACCCACGGTCACGTCGATGGACGGCGCCACCATCCTCTACTTCCACGGCGGCGGATTCGTGTTCTGCGGGCTCGCCACCCACCGGGCACTGTGCGGACTGCTCGCCGCACGTTCGGGTGCGCCCGTCGTCTCGGTCGAATACCGGCAGCTTCCCAAGGGTGCGATCGGGGCGTCGCTGGTGGACGCCATGACCGCGTACACCGAGGTGCTGAAGGTCTGCGACGACCCCAGCAGGGTGATCGTCGCGGGGGACTCGGCGGGTGGATATCTCGCGATGAAGGTCGCGGAAGTTGCCGCGTTGCGGGGCCTCACCCGCCCGGCGGCCGTCATCGGGTACTCCCCGCTGCTCAACCTCGACCTCGAGGATCACGACCCCGATTTCATGAAACGTGACGCCTACCTGCCGATGTCGCAGGTGGCCAAGCTGAAGGATCGCTGGCTGGCCGGGCCCGATCAGATTCCGGGCGCCCAGTCCCCGGTGAACGCGGACCCGGCACTGTTCCCGCCTGTTTTCCTCACCGCCGCCGAATACGAGATCATGCGGCCCGACGTGGAGATCATCACGGACCGGTTCGATCGGGAGGGGCGGCAGATCGAGACCCACATCTGGAGTGGGCAGATCCACGCGTTCCCTGTGATCGGCAAGGTGCTGCGGGAGAGTCGCACGATCATCGGACTCACCGTCGACTTCGCGTCCCGCGCGCTCACGGAGTCGAAGCGGCACTCGGCCTGAACGATGTGAACGGCAGAACGGGTGGGCCTGTGCCCACCCGTTCTGCCGTTCGGGTCTCACGCGGGGTTGAGCACCCTGCGCAGCAGCGGTGACACCGTGATCAGCAGTCCCAGCAGTGCGACTCCCGTGACGAGCACGAGGCCGGAGTGGAACTGGTGGAACCCGGCGCCACTGATCCCGGCGGCCGTGTGCGAGCCGGCGGTGACGAGTGCGGTGGTGAGTGCCAGCACGAGCGCGGCACCGACCTGCGCGGACGTCTGCACGAGGCCTGACGCCAACCCCTGCTCGGAGTCGTCGACGCCCGACGTGGCCTGGGCCATGATCGACGTGAAGCCCAGTGCGAAACCGACGCCCAGCAGCAGCACGCTCGGCAGGATCGCGACCGCGTAGTGGGGCTGGTCGCTCCCTGCGAAGAGGAACCACAGGTAGCCGAGGCTCAACGAGGTCAGTGCCGCGATGATCATGCGTGCCGTGCCGAACGCGTCGATCAGGCGTCCGACGAACGGCGACCCGAAGGCCACGATGATGCCGGCGGGCAGGAGACCCAGCGCCATCTCCAGCGGCGACCATCCGAGCACCGACTGCAGGAAGATGGTCATCATGAACTGGAAGCTCAGGTAGGAGCCGAACAGCGCGATGATGCTGAGGTTCGCCCGCACGATCGAGCCGACCCGGAGGATGCTCAGACGCACCAGCGGGTGCGCCACCCGGTTCTCCACGACGAAGAACGACGCCAGCAGGGCTGCGGCCAGAGCGAACGAGCCCAGCGTGAGCGGATCGGCCCAGCCGCGGGCCGGTGCCGACACGACGGTGTAGACGGCGAGCAGCATTCCCGACACCAGCGTGGCGGCGCCCACGATGTCGTGTCCGCCGTTGTCGGCGGCGCGGTCGCGGGGGATCAGGACGGCGCCCGCGACCAGGGCGAGGACCGCGAACGGCACCGGCATCAGGAAGGTCCAGCGCCACCCGGCGCTGGTCAGCAGTCCGCCCAGGATCAGGCCGGACGAGTAGCCGCTGGCTCCGAAGACGGAGAAGATCGACAGCGCCCGGTTGCGGGCGGGCCCCTCCTTGAACGTGGTGGTGAGGATGGACATCGCGGTCGGTGCGGTGAACGCCGCGGCGAGACCCTTCACGAAGCGGCTCGCGATGAGTAGCGTGCCGTTGTCGACGAGTCCGCCGACCAGGGACGCGATTGCGAACACGGTGAGTGCGATCAGGAAGACGCGGCGGCGGCCGAGGAGGTCGGCAGTGCGTCCGCCCAGCAGCAGCAGACCACCGAATCCGAGTACGTATCCGTTGATGATCCATTGGAGTGAGGTGGTGGACAGCCCCAACTCGGTTCCGATGGAGGGCAACGCAACACCCACCATCGAGACGTCGAGACCGTCGAGGAACATGACGAGGCACAGCACGGCCAGGACGCCCCAGAGGCGGGGTGTCCAGGCCTGGTCGGTCGACGGGGTGGCGGTGGCGCCCGACGAGATGGCGAGGTCCGGGGTGGCGTCGCTGATAGTCACAGGGAGAATGTAGATGCATGTGCAATCAGTGCGCAAGCACTAATTTCGTTTGCATTTAATTCGCTTGCACCTTTTGCGGACGCGCGCTAAGGTGCGGAGCATGAGCTCTGAAGCAGACCTGCGCGGCACGTGGCGGCTGCTCGCGAGCAGATACAACTCCATCGCCTGCGAGTTGGATCGTGAGATGCAACACGCCCACGGTCTGAGCATGAGCGATTTCGAGACGCTCGACCGACTCATGGACGCCACCTGCGAGCGGCCCCGGATGCAGGACCTCGCGGCCGAGATGTACCTCAGCCCCAGCGCCCTGTCCCGGAGCGTGGCCCGGCTGGAAAAGGCGGGCCTGGTCGCGAGGGCGCTGTGCGAGGCGGACCGGCGAGGTGTGTTCGTCGACGTCACCGACGCCGGCCGTGAGGTGCACGCCGACGCCAAGAAGATTCAGGTGGGCGTGCTCACCGAAAGGCTCTCGGACGCAACCTGACCCGTCAGGTCAGTGAGGTGGGTGTCGCATAGTCGTCATACGGGAACTCGCCGTCGACGACGGCAGTCACCACGGTGTTTTCGAGCGTGATCGCCCCGCCGTGATTGTCCAGGAATGCCGTGTCCGCGGCGTCGCGACCCGTCGCGATCCGCAGGAGTGCCGAACGCGGCGCCAGTCGGGTCGCGTCGACCACACGCCATTCGTCATCGACGAACGCCTCGACGACAGCATGGAAGTCCATCGGATCGCACCCCGGCGCGTACACGGCCACCAGCCGCGCCGGAATGGTGACGGCCCGCAGAAGCGCTACCGTGAGGTGGGCGAAGTCACGGCACACGCCCGCCCCGGACAGCATCGTGTCGACGGCGCTGTCGGTGGATCTGCTCGAACCCGCCTGGTACAGCAGTCGCGATCCCACCCAGGTGGTGATGTCCTGCAGCAGTTCCGAGTGCGGCTTGGACAGATTGAATTCGCCGCCGGTGAAGCCGAAGAACTTGTCCGCCTCCGCATATCGGCTCGGGCGCAGATACTTCGACAGGTCGTAGTCGGTGACCGGAGGCGAATCGGCCTTACCCAGAACGGAAGCCGAGTACTCGACGTGCAGCGAGCCGGGTGCGCTGTCCAGGAGGTGGACGCGAGTACCGTGCTCCGCCACCATCTCTCGTGCCTCGACACGGTTACCGTCGAGGGCGAACGTCAACGATTCCGACAACTCCGAACCGGGCGTCCGGGCCACCGCGATCTTGAATTCGAGACTGGTGGCGTCGGTGACCTCGATGTCGAGAGTGGCGCTGACGTGACGTTTCATCAGCCCATCCTGGCATCCATCGTCCGGGGGTGCAGAACACCCCCGACGAAGTCAGGCCTGTACGCGCGGCCGCAACCACTCGACGAGGTCGTCGAGTACCTCCTCGTTCTCCGGTTCGTTGAACACCTCGTGGAACAGGTTTTCGTAGATTTCCACCGTGAGATCCTCCGAACCGACGTACTCCGCGATCAGTTCCGTGCCGTGCACACTCGCGAGTCCGTCGTCCTGGCCGTGCTGGAGAAGCAGGGGAATCGTCAGCGACGGCAGACGTTCCGGCAACCGTTCGGCGGCGAGGATCATTCCGCGCGCAATCCCGGCAGGCACCTTCCCGTGGTGGACGAGGGGATCGTCCTCGTAAGCCGACACGACCGCAGGATCGCGGGAGACCAGTTTCGCGTCGAGCGACTCGACGGGCACTCCGGGAAGGAAGCGACCCACCAGCTTGCCGATCTCGACCACGATGCGCGGCGTGCCGCTCGTCACGTCGACCGCAGGCCCGGACAGCATGAGTGCCTTCAGGTCCTGCTGGTGGTCGAGTGCGTAGGTCAGCGCGATGGAACCGCCCATGCTGTGCCCGATGAGGAACCGGTCGGTGCCGGGCCAGTCCGTCGACGCGATGCCGAACAACTGGTGCAGGTCGTCGGTGAACTCGCTCCAGTCCTTGAGATGGACCCGTTTGCCGCCCGACCGCCCGTGCCCACGGTGGTCGGGCGCGTAGATCGCGAGGTCGAGTTCCCCGAGCCGTTCGATCACATGGTCGTAGCGCCGGGCATGCTCCCCGAAGCCGTGGCACAGAACCAGCACGCCGCGCGGGCGCCGCTCGGGGAGCCACACGTCGTAGACGATGGGAATTCCGCCGACGCCGGCGAAGGATGATTCTCGATGCTGCATGATGCCCCTTCGTGGTCCGAATTCGACGACTCAGATCATTGCACGGTGTGGTACCCCGGCACGGGACAAATTAGGGTATCGGTCCCTTCGACAACAGGTCGATCACGGCGCGCGACGTGCGCCGCCGCAGCCACCCGCGCGGTCCGCCCTCGCCCAGCGCGGCGCGGGCGGCGTTCAGGCCCGACACCCCGTGTACGCCGCCACCCGGGTGCGCGGAGGCGCTTCCCAGGTACAGGCCCTGAACCGGCGTCTCCGAACGGGACGTGCCCGGCCCCGGGCGGAAGATCAGCTGCTGATGGAGTTGCGCCGTCCCGCCGTTGACGGCACCGCCCACGAGATTCGCGTCGGCCGCCTCGAGATCCGACGGGCGCTGGACGACCCGTCCGACGACCCGCTCCGAGAAACCCGGTGCGTGCGCCTCGAGGACCTCGTCGACTCGCGCGGCCAGCAGATCGGCGGACGCGTCGTCGGTGATGTCGCGCGGTAGATGCGTGTACGCCCAGGCGCTTTCGGTGCCCTCCGCCGACCTGGTGGGATCCGCGGTCGTCATCTGCCCGAACAGCAGGAACGGGCTGGACGGGACGGTGCCGGTGGTCAGGTCGGCCATCCAGTGGACGAGTCCGTTGTCGTCGGCGCCCAGGTGGACGGTGCCCGCACCGCGCAGGCTGGGCGAACGCCACGGAATCTTCTGCGACAAGGCGTAATTGACCTTCAGGACCGGCGTGTCCCACTCGAAGTGCGCGAGGTCGGCCCGCACGCGGGCGGGGACGGCGTGGTCGGGAAGCAGCGACCCGTACAGCGCGGGCGCAGAGACGTCGGCGATCACCGCCCGACGTGCCGTGTAACGGCCACCCGACGCCGTCCGCACCCCCACGGCGCGACCCGACCGGACGTCGATGCCGGTCACGGCGTCGCCGTAATAGAAGCGCGCACCCGCGTGCTCGGCCCGGCGCACCATCGCGGCCGACAACTCGCCCGCGCCGCCCACCGGAACGGGGTAACCGCCGTCCTGGGCGAGCATCGTCAGGATGTAACCCATGACACCGCTGCCCGGTGCGTCCGGAGGGGTGTCGGCGTGCATCGCGTTACCCAGCAACAGAAGTCGTGCCGCCTCGCTGCGGAACAGTTCATGGGCCATCCGCCGTGCGGGCAGGAGGAGGAATCGGGCCAGCCGCAACGACTCGGCGGTCCCCAGCTGTCGCAGCAGTCGGCTCGGGCCACGCACGGGCGGGAACGGGCTGAACAGGGTGCTCAGCAGCGGTTCCTTGATGTCGTGCCACTGCTCGACGAGCGCCGTCCACGCGGCGCCGTCACCAGGTTGACGGCGTTCGAGGTCGGCGGCCGTATCCGCGGGGTCGGGATGGATCACCGGCGCGTCCTCGTCGGCGGCCGAGCGGGCGTGCCCCGAGCGCGCTGGGCGCGTGACTCCACCGAAGACCGTGCGACTCGAGATCGAGACCGCGGAGCGCCGGCGACACGGTGGACAGGGGATAGAACGCGCTGAACAGGTCCGACGTGAAGCCCGGGACGAGTTCCGCCGACCTCACCGCACCGCCGGGCGTCGGCTGCGCCTCCACGACCGCGACGTCCCAGCCCGCATCCGCCAGGGTCGCGGCAGCGACGAGTCCGTTGGGASCGGATCCGATGACCACTGCGTCGACGTTGTTCACCCGACCAGGCTGTCAGAAAAGGCGGCGCTCCGCTCAGAGGGACGAGGGCGTGAACGACACCGGCAGGTGCTTGAGCCCGTTGATGAAGTTGGAGCGCAGGCGCTGCGCCGGTGCCGTCTGTTCCATATCGGGCATACGACGCAGAATCTCGCTCAGCATCACCTTCATCTCCGCGCGAGCAAGGTTGGCGCCGAGGCAGAAATGGTGACCACCGCCGCCGAACGCAATGTGCTGGGAATAGTGGCCGGTGGGCCGGTCGATGTCGAACGTGTAGGGGTCGTCGAACACGGCCTCGTCGCGGTTTCCCGACATGTGCCAGATGACCACGCGGTCTCCCTCGGAGATCTCGACGTCGTGCAGCACGGTGTCCGTGGTCGCGGTCCGGCGGAACTGCATGACGGGTGTGGCCCAGCGCAACCCCTCCTCGATCAGAGCGTCGAGCTTGGACGGATCCTCGAGAACCTTCCTGCGCTCCTCGGGATTCTCCATCAGTGCCAGCTGGGTGTGTGAGATGGCGTTGCGGGTGGTCTCGTTACCCGCGACCGCGAGGAGCATGAAGAACATGTTGAAATCCAGTTCGCCCAGCTTCTCGCCGTGTACATCGGCCTGGATGAGAGCTGTCGCGATGTCGTCGCGCGGGTGCTTCTTGCGGTCCTCGAACATCTCCAGGCTGTACGCGAACATCTGGGCCGCCGCCGCCCGTTCCTGCCCTTCCTCGAGATGGAATTCCGGGTCGGACGAGCCGATCATCTGATTAGTTAGATCGAAGATCAGCTTGCGATCTTCCTGGGGCACCCCCAGGAAATCGGCGATCGCCTGAAGTGGGAGTTCGGAGGCGACATCGACGACGAAGTCGCACTCGCCGCGCTCGATCACCGCGTCGACGATGGTCGTGGCCCGACGCGCGAGAATCTCGTGCAGCTGGCCGATGCGGCGGGGCGTGAAACCCTTGCTCACGATCTTCCGCAGCACCGTGTGGTCCGGTGGGTCCATGTTCAGCATCATCAGCTGCTGACCCGCCAGGTCGTCCGAGCTCAGGTCGTCGATGTAGGTGGCACCCCGCCACGACGAGTACGTCTCGGCGTCCCGGTTCACCGTCACGATGTCGGCATGCCGGGTGACGCACCAGAACGGGTCGCCGCGCTCGTCGAGGTGCCGGTAGACCGGGGCCTCCCGCCGCAATACGGCGAACATCTCGTGGGGCACGCCCTTCGCGAAGGTGTCCGGGTTGTAGAGATCGACGTCGGCGAGCTGCACTGTCCCTCCTGAGGCCTCACGTACGAGAATACGTTCTAGTCCTGGAGGATGTGGAACAACGAAAAACGGCTCCGGAGAATTGAATCTCCGGAGCCGTTTCCAGTGGTAGCGGGGACAGGATTTGAACCTGCGACCTCTGGGTTATGAGCCCAGCGAGCTACCGAGCTGCTCCACCCCGCGTTGCATTGACAACACTACACCCTTCCCGGAGTGCTCTTGACCAACCCCGGGGAGGGCTAGGTCACATCAGCCGGAACTGGACCATTTCGATGGCGTTCTCGATCGCCTCGGACACCTCCCGCAGGCGTTCGTCCGCGCCGGCCGCAGCGAGGATCTGCAGGCGGTCGGCGTCCCCCATCGGAATGTAGGTGGCGATCTCGTAGAGCCTCGTGCCGAGCGACCCGCGGAAACCGCCGATGACGGGAACGTCGGGCGGGACGTTGCCGGTCTCCGTCGCGAGACGGCGGAGGAGGCCGTACAGGAATTCGAGTCTCTCGATGAGGGACGGGAATTCGTAATCCGCTGTCTGGGTGCCGGTGTTCTCGTCCGGCCACACATCCACCTCGGCGATCGGATACGGGTTGTCGGGCAACCACTTCGACACCTTGATCCGTTCCTCCGTGCGGCAGAACAGCTCGTACCGCCCGTCGCCGATCGACGCGTGCGACTCGATCCGCGCGATGGTACCGACGTCGTGGCGGACATCGCCGCCGCCCACCTCGTTGCCGCGGGCAATGAGAACGACCCCGAAACGGGGACCGTCCGGTGCGTCCAGGCAGTCGCGGACCAGTTCCTGGTAGCGGGGTTCGAACACGTGGAGGGGGAGCTGCTGACCGGGCAGCATCGTCGAGCCCAGCGGGAACATGGGAAGCAGAGTCATCAGGGGATTCTCAATCGGGGTACGGGCGTCGCCGGCAGCGGGTCGACGCGATCGATCTCGTCCGTGAGGTGTTCCGACCACGTCAGGAGGCCGGCGATGTCGAGGCCGTGCGGCGCCTCCACCTCGTAATGCCGGATCCGGTCGTGGCCTTGGCGCAGCAGTGACCGCGCACCGGTCTTGTTGCCCCGCATCAGATGGGTGAGACCCACCGCGAGCTGGGCGAGCCCCTGCCACAGTTCCCGCTCGTCCTCGGGGGCGATCTTCCACGTGCCCTCGAGGATCTCGTGGGCATGGAACGGCATGCCGTGGTCGAGTAGCCGCTGAGCCTCGGTGATCGCCTCGTCGGGTGGTAATCGGAGGTCGTCGGGGATACGCGGCACCCCCTCGGCGTCGTGCGGCAGGGGTCGGCCGAGCTCATCGCGGGGGCGCGCGTTGAGGGGTTTCCCAGTCCCGTCCCTGTCCCGATCGGTCATGGGACAAGGGTAACGCTCAGCCGCGGGTCGGCGAAGGGTTGGCGAGGGCCGCCGACACGCGTTTCGACAGCTCGTCGCGAACCAACCGGACTGTCGCGGACCGCAGGTGAACGCGGTCGTCCTGGTGATAGAGGTACCGGCCGTCCGCTTCGACGTCGATCCAGGTCAGTTCACCCAGAACGGGCTCGTCGAGCCCGTTGCGAGCACCCCGGATGCAGATATACCCGATTCCGGTCCGTGGCCGGCCCACGATCCTTCGCAGAAGAGTGCCGTCGGAGGCTCGGGCGTTCTGCAGGACGGAAGTACCGCTGCTTCGGTTCTCGAGGTCGTCGGGGTGCGCGGTCAGCGACGGGGTCCGTCCGGGCGCGCAGCCGGGCAGGTCTTTCAGGAGTTGGGTGGTCAGCCAATCGACGCCCGCGGTGCCGGCGTCGATCCGGATGTCGCCGCGGCCCGGTGCGCCGCGCAACTGTTCGGCGACGACAGCGACCCTGCCACGGATGCTGCCCCTCCGGCGAAGCCCCGACTCGAGTTCGGGGGAGGGGGCGAGCACCGTGACGGACAAGTGCGGATCCCGGAGCGCCTGGATCGCGGCGACCAGTTTCGGTTCGTCGAGCGCGGTCCGCCACTGCTCCAACT
The DNA here is from genome assembly GCF_056402775.1 of Rhodococcus sp. P3_B8. NCBI lineage: Bacteria > Bacillati > Actinomycetota > Actinomycetes > Mycobacteriales > Nocardiaceae > Rhodococcus > Rhodococcus sp. P3_B8. Next base: position 2,355 of record NZ_JBFUGT010000151.1, on the reverse strand, counting down.
CGCGTTGCTGGAGGGCGTACTGGTCTTCCGTCGCGGCCGCGGACCGGTATTGCAGCGGGTACGGCATCCGGTCGAGATCGGTTGCCTCCCAAAGGCACATGAACTGGGCTGACGTCAGCCGCCAGTTCATGCGCCGATCACCGGGGGTGCGACGGGGTCGAGTGTGCCGATCAGTTCGTTGCCGTTGTCGACGGTGATGAGGTAGCTCGGCGTCTGATGCTCCGTGTCGCCATCGCCGTTGCCGCCTGCTCGACCGGGTGCACCCATCATCCCGGGTGCCATACCCATTCCGGGACGACTCATGCTCGGTTTCACCGGGGTCGCCGCTGCAGCAGCGGCAGCCGCCCCTGCGCCGGCCGCGGCGCCACCGGACGGGATCGGGCCACCCGGAACCACACCGCTCGAGTTGGACTCGGACTCGCGCTTGTCATTCTTCCGGCGCGCGCTCGACGCCGAACCCCCCACGCCCGATCCGCCGGCACCGGACCCCGAACCTCCGACGAGTCCGCCGCCATAACCCGCGGCGCCCGCGCCCGTGCCCGACTGCGAACCCGCGCCGGCCGCATTCTGCGCATTCGCAGCGGCAGTCTGTGCGGCCGAGCCGGATCCAGCCCCGGCGCCCATACTGGCAGCGGCTTCGGCATTCGCTGCGGACGTAGCCGCGGCATCATCCCCTGCGGAATCCATGTCCGCCGGGTTCTCCCCGTTCGCCGACGAATCGCCCTCGCCCGACGCAGAGGAGGTATTGCTGTCGGTTGTGCCCCAGGAACCGGGACTGCCCGAGTTCGGCACAGTGAAGTTCGGATCGACGGAATCGATCCTGCCGTTGGGTGAGTGTGGCGCAGGAAGGACCGGCACATTCGTGCCCACGTCTTGGTAATTCGGGACGTAGATGTTCTGCAGCTTCCGAATGGCCTCTTCCCTCGCCGCATCCCGCGCTGCTTCCTGAGCCTCTGCGGCAGTAGGTGTGAGGGGAAGAAGGCTGAGGGGTTGCTCCGACATCGGTGCGGGGATGCTGTTTTTCACGTCCTGCGCAGCACTGCTGAGAATGTCGAGCTTCACGCCAATTGCTTGAACGCCCGAGGTCAACTGGTCACTCGCACCCGCTAGGGTATCCGTCGCCGCGAGTGCCGCGTCGGCGGCCGCGCCCTCCCACTTTTCGGCAATCGTGTTCTTGAGCAGGGCAAACCCGAACCCGATGGGTAGTGAGCCGACGATGGCATGGCAAGCCTGAGCGAGATCCCCGATGATGCTCGGATCCATATCCCGGGTCTTCGCATAAATCTCCGAGTGTTGCCAGCCCTCGAAACTCTCCATCGTGGTGATGTAAGGCGGATCGATCGCATCCGATCCAAGCTGCTCCGCCGACCTCTGCAGCTTGCTGCGGTGCTGATCGCCGGCCCCATTGGGCAGCACGGCATCGAAGAAGGGGGCGAGGGGGTCCTGCGGTGCCATCGGTCAATCCCCCTTCGGGATAAACGGCTCAATGATCCGGGCGGTGTCCTCGAGTCCTGCGCACCATTCCGTCTGTGGGGAGGGCCCTGGGGTGTCTTTGAGAATTAGACGCGAGACGATTAGGACTCCGTCGGGGGTCTCCACGGAAACTGCGCATTCGTCACTTTTTTGGGGTTCCCACTCGAGTAGCGCTCGCCGCCCGTGGATCTCGGTAGTGGTCGCGTAGGACTTTGTCTTTTCTCGTTCTTCATCGAAGGTGATGTTTCCCGAGAGGACGTTCAAGCCGTAGCGCCTTTGCGGTGTGTCGTAGCTACAGCCCAGGAAGGTGTAGGAGTCGGGCGTGAAGTCGGCGTTCTGTTCGCTCTTCGGGTCATAACCCGCCTCGATAAGCGCGGCATCGGGAACGTCGAGGCAAGGGTCAAATGAAACTTGAGGTCGGTCGGATTTGTCGATGTGTCTCGGTACTCGCGTGGTCGTCGACGCGGAACCTGTATGTTCGGTTTGCCCGGTCTCAGCCTGACTGCTGCAGCCGGCCAATGCGATAGCTGCCAGCGCGACCGTGATCCGAATAGCCGACGGGGCCATCAGCTGACCTCTCCTTGAACCGAACTAAGGGCAGTCCGGATTGCGCTATCGGTGTCCGCAAACGCATCACCACCGGCCGCGAAGGTGTCGCGCACTACCATTACGGTGTCGCGGAATTGTCGGAGCCTCTCGACTACCGAGCCCGATCCAGTGCCGCCGTTGAGCTTGTCTTGGTACTTGCCTTGCAGTTCGACTGCAGAGTCGAACCCACCGAAGCCCGAGACTTTGCTCAGTTGGTTTGCCTTCTTGAGCGCGTCATCGAGCTGCTCGATCATCGTGTTGCAGATGCCCACGCATCGTTGGATTGCGTCATCT
>NZ_JBFUGT010000150.1:0-15395 GCF_056402775.1 Rhodococcus sp. P3_B8 | reverse complement strand
GAACGACGTGAGCCGCTGGGAGTCCCGCCAGCGCCCAGGGCCCGGAAGCGGTGGCGGGAACGCCACCGGCGCGATCCTCGGCGGCATCCTGATCGACAGCATCCTGCGCGGCGGATTCAGCGGCGGCAGCAACTGGGGAAGCCGCGGCTCCGGCGGTGGCCGCAGCAGCGGCCCGCGGTCCTTCGGCGGCCCGAGCAGCTCCGGCCGGATCGGTGGGGGCGGCCGATTCTGACGTCCTCCCGAGTCTTCGTCGCATTCGCTTGCGTCGCGGCCACCGCCTGCGGCGTCCTGTCGGGCTGCGAGGGCGGGGACCCGGCCGAGGATGACGCGATCCCGCTGTCGGCTGAGGCCTATCGCAGCCGGGAGGACGACGCGGCAGGTGGGCGGATTCACGTGCGGATCGCGAACACCGGCGATGCGCCCGTCGCCGTGACATCCGTGGCGTTGGACAGTCCCGGCTTCGAGGCGGCGCCCGCGACCCGGCGCGTGGTCGAACTCGGACCCGGCAACCGGATCGATGTCGAGGCCGAATACGGCCCGGTGCGCTGCGACACACCCCCGGAGCCGGCGTACGCCCTGATCGGGGTCGCCGATCGGAACGGCTCGCCCGTACGGGTGCCGCTCGCAGCCCCCTACGACGTCCTCGGCCGAATCCACGACGGCGACTGCGCCGCAGAGGATCTGGCGCGGGCCGTACCGGTGACACTGATCCCGGCGGCGGCTCCGCCCGAGCCGACCGCACCCCTGCCCGCCCAGCTCGTCGTGAGCCGGGGAACGGCGTCGGGTGACATCCGGGTGGACGAGATCGGCGGCAGCGTCCTGTATGCGCTGCACGGCGCGCTGCCCGCCACCATGCGGGCGGGCGAGGACCGGCTGAGCGTCGACCTCACGATCGACGCGGCGCGCTGCGACCCCCATGCCCTCGCGGAGGCGAAGAAGCCCTTCGTCTTTCCGCTGTGGATCGCCGTCGGCTCCTCGGCACCGGAATACTCACGCATCCCGGTGTCCGAGGAAAACCGGCGAATCCTGACGAACTATCTGACCGCGACCTGCGGCGCGCGCAGGTGACGGCGGATCAGGAACCGATGAGGCGCTGCGCCAGGTAACCCTCGACCTGGTCGAGCGCGACCCGCTCCTGAGCCATGGAGTCACGCTCACGCACGGTCACGGCGTGGTCCTCGAGCGTGTCGAAGTCCACGGTGATGCAGAACGGTGTGCCGATCTCGTCCTGACGGCGGTAGCGGCGGCCGATCGCGCCGGCGTCGTCGAACTCGACGTTCCAGTGCTGGCGGAGCGTCGCGGCGAGATCCTTGGCCTTCGGCGTCAGATCCGCGTTACGCGACAGCGGCAGCACCGCGGCCTTCACCGGGGCGAGACGACGGTCCAGACGCAGCACGGTGCGCTTGTCGACGCCGCCCTTCGCGTTCGGCGCCTCGTCCTCGGTGTACGCGTCGACGAGGAACGCCATCAGCGACCGCGTGAGACCGGCTGCCGGCTCGATGACGTACGGCGTGTAGCGCTCACCGGTGGCCTGGTCGTAGTAGTTGAGGTCGGTGCCCGAATGCTTCGAGTGGGTCGACAGGTCGAAGTCGGTGCGGTTGGCCACACCCTCGAGCTCGCCCCACTCGCTGCCCTGGAAGTGGAAGCGGTACTCGATGTCGACGGTGCGCTTGGAGTAGTGCGACAGCTTGTCCTGGGCGTGCTCGTACAGGCGCAGGTTGTCCTTGTTGATGCCGAGCCCGGTGTACCAGTCCATGCGGTAGTCGATCCAGTACTGGTGCCACTCTTCGTCCTCGCCGGGCTTGACGAAGAATTCCATCTCCATCTGCTCGAACTCGCGAGTGCGGAAGATGAAGTTTCCGGGCGTGATCTCGTTGCGGAAGCTCTTGCCGATCTGGCCGATGCCGAACGGGGGCTTCTTGCGCGACGTGGTGAGCACGTTCGCGAAGTTCACGAAGATGCCCTGCGCGGTCTCGGGGCGGAGGTAGTGCATGCCCTCTTCGCTCTCGACCGGGCCGAGGTACGTCTTCAACATCATGTTGAAGTCGCGGGGCTCGGTCCACTGACCGACCGTGCCGCAGTCGGGGCAGGCCACGACGTCCATCGGGACGTCGTCCGGGTTGTCGAGGCCCTTCTTCTCCGCGTAGGCCTCCTGCAGGTGGTCCTGACGGTGACGCTTGTGACAGTTGAGGCACTCGACCAGCGGGTCGTTGAACACGCCGACGTGACCGGACGCCACCCACACCTCGCGGGGCAGGATGACCGAGGAGTCGAGGCCGACGACGTCCTCGCGGCTGGTGACCATGTTGCGCCACCACTGCTTCTTGATGTTCTCCTTGAGCTCGACGCCCAAGGGGCCGTAGTCCCAGGCCGACTTCGTGCCTCCGTAGATCTCACCGCACGGGTAGACCAGGCCACGACGCTTGGCGAGATTGACGACGGTTTCGACTTTGGACTTCGGTGCCACTCGGGTGCTCTCCATCTGGGTAATAGATGCATGGTTCACGTGCGCTTTTCGGAGCCCAGCCTATCTGCCCGACCGCGGTCGGTTCACCCACCCGGTTGACATGCGTATTCGTGCATATCAAAATGGAATCGATTTGCAATAAGGTGAGGGTGATCCTCCCGGGCCGACGGCCTCGCGGCCACGGTCCCGTCCATTGTCCGGCACTCCGAAGGAGATCACTGGTGAGCGTCATCGATCCCGGGGATCTGCATCCGTTCGAGGCGGCGGCGCCCGCCCACGTGCCGTCGAAGGAGACCCTTGCGGCGGCCGGCGACATCCTGCGCGCCCTCGCGGCCCCCGTCCGGATCGCGATCGTCCTCCAGCTCCGCGAATCGGAACGGTGCGTGCACGAACTCGTCGGGGCACTCGGAGTCACCCAGCCACTGATCAGCCAGCATCTTCGCGTGCTCAAGGCCGCGGGCGTCGTGCGCGGCGAACGCACCGGACGTGAGGTCCTCTACCGCCTGGTGGACGACCACCTCGCCCACATCGTCGTGGACGCCGTCGCGCACGCCGAGGAAGGATAGAAGCCTTGACCCAGAACACCGGCCAGCGCAAGCCCGTCGTCGTGGGAGTACGCGCCACCAAGCAGCGCAGCGCCATCTCCGCGCTCCTCGACGACATCGAGGAGTTCCGGTCGGCGCAGGAACTGCACGACGAACTCCGCAAGCGCGGCGAGGGCATCGGGCTGACCACCGTCTACCGCACCCTGCAAACGCTCGCCGACGCCGGAACGGTCGACGTCCTGCGCACCGACAGCGGTGAATCCGTGTACCGGCGCTGCTCGTCCGGACATCACCATCACCTGGTCTGCCGTGCCTGCGGCTACACCGTCGAGGTCGAGGGGCCCACCGTCGAGCAGTGGTCGCAGTCGATCGCCGACGCACACGGCTTCTCCGACGTCAGCCACACCATCGAGATCTTCGGCGTCTGCAAGGACTGCACCGCAACGCAGTGAGCGTCAGGGGATCAGCCCCTGCCGTGCGGTGTCGGCCCCGCTCAACACGAGAAGCAGCATCGTGGTCAGTGCCTCGTCCTCGAGCCCGGCAGCCGGGAACGTGTAGCGCAGGATGACGTCCGCGAGCCGGCCGTGACCGAACACCGCGATCGAACCGAACTGCAGTGCGCCGTTCCGCTCCGCGACCTTCTTGTGCAGCGACGCGCTGACCGGACGATCCCAGGCCAGCACGCACGTCATCGACAACACATCGAGGCCCTCGGTGAGGGTCATCGCACTGATCGAGCACAGCGCCCCGGCGTACTCGAAACTCAGCGAACCGTCCTCCGCCCGGGTGACGGTGGCGAAGTGCTCGAGCGCGTCCGCCGCCCGCCCGAGCAGCGCGGACGCCCCGTCGACGGTCATTTCACACCACCGAACCGACGGTCACGCGACGCGTACTCGACACACGCCGCCCACAGGTCCCGGCGGTCGAAATCCGGAAACAGCTTCTCCTGGTACACCATCTCGGCGTAGGCCGACTGCCAGATCAGGAAGTTGGACGTGCGCTGCTCGCCGGACGGCCGGAGGAACAGGTCGACGTCCGGCATGTCCGGCTCGTCGAGGTACCGGGCCACGGTCGCCTCGGTGATCTTCTCCGGGTCGAGTTGCCCCGCCGCGACCCGCCTGCCGATCTCCTTCGCCGCGTCGGCGATCTCCGCGCGCCCGCCGTAGTTGACGCACATGGTCAGGTTCATGACCGTGTTGTGCTTCGTCAGCTCCTCGGCGATCTCGAGTTCCTTGATGACGCTGCGCCACAGCTTGGGACGGCGGCCCGCCCACCGCACGCGCACCCCCATCTCGTGCATCTCGTCGCGGCGACGACGGATCACGTCGCGGTTGAAGCCCATCAGGAAGCGGACCTCCTCGGGGCTGCGTTTCCAGTTCTCGGTGGAGAACGCGTAGGCCGACAACCATTCGACGCCCATCTCGATGCACCCGCAGACGGCGTCCATCAACACGGCCTCGCCACGTTCGTGGCCCGCGGTCCGGGGCAGTCCGCGCTCCTGCGCCCAGCGGCCGTTGCCGTCCATCACCAGCGCGATGTGCCGGGGCACGAGTTCGGGTTGCAGGCCGGGCGGGCGGGCGCCCGAGGGGTGCGGGTCCGGCGGCCGGATCTGGCGCTCGGCCCCGGAGCTATGCGGGGCTCGAGGTTCGCGTCGTCGAATCACGGTCCCCATCCTGCCTGACCGAATCCTCCACCCTTACCGCCGCATGCGGTCGTGCGCGTTCGATCAGCGGGAGGGTGCGGAGTTGCCGTTCGAGGTGCCACTGCAGATGCGCCGCGACGAGACCGCTGGCCTGCCCCCGCAACGACTCGGGCACGTCCTCCGTGCTCGCCCAGTCGCCGCGGATCAGCGCATCCATCAGGTCGAGGACACCCGGTGACGGCGTGGCGGCGCCCGGCGGCCGGCAATGGACGCACACCGCTCCCCCGGCGGCCACGTGGAATGCCCGGTGCGGTCCGGGGGCGCTGCACCGCGCGCAGTCGTCGAGGGCGGGAGCCCACCCCGCAAAACCCATGGCCCGCAACAGGAAGGCGTCGAGGATCAGCTCGCACGGGCGGTTGTGCTCGGCGACGGCCCGCAGCGCCCCGACCGTCAGGCGATGCAGTTGCGGCGCCGGGGCCCGTTCCTCACCGGCGAGCCGCTCGGCGGTCTCGAGGATCGCGCACGCCGTGGTGTACCGGGAATAGTCGTCGACGATGTCGGTCGCGAACGCGTCGACCGTCTGGACCTGGGTGACGATGTCGAGGTTGCGGCCCGGGTAGAGCTGCACGTCGATGTGCGCGAACGGCTCGAGCCGGGCGCCGAACTTGGACTTCGTGCGGCGCACCCCCTTGGCGACCGCGCGCACCAGACCGTGCTGCCGGGTGAGGAGTGTGACGATACGGTCGGCCTCGCCCAGCTTGTGCTGGCGCAGGACCACCGCATTGTCTCGATACAACCTCACCGGTCCAGTCTCCCACGTCGAGGCGACCACATTCCGCAGGCCGAGCCGCGTGCGACGGTCAGGGCTCGGTGCGCCCGTCGCGCACGGCGTCGACGACGTCGCGGACTCCGTCGATGACGAGTTGCGGCTGCTCGATGTTGATGTTGTGGCCGCTGTTCGTGTTCGTGACATGCGTGGCACCCGGGACGAGTTGTGCCAGATCCGCCTGCGCCTTCGGCTGCACGGCGTCGAGGGCCGGGCCGTAGCCGGGATCGATGTCGGCGGGGAGGCTTCCGTTCGCAATGCCCTCCGCGATCTGCGGCGCCACCGAACGGTCGGCGGAGAGGACGACGAGCGGCTGGGGCCGGATCGGTTCGGCGGCGCGGATCTCGTCGAAGCTGCGGACGAAGTCGACACGCTCGAGGTCCGGGTACTCGTCGAGACTGTCCTGCTGCGGGGTGTTGAGCCGCAGGAACTCCTCGAACTGCTCCGGGGGCAGGAGCGTCTGCAGCTCCTCCGACTGCGCGTCGATCAGCACCATGCCCGCCACCTCGTCGGGATGGTTGCCGGCGAAGAGTCTCGCGATCTGACCGCCGTAGGAGTGGGCGGCCAGCACGTAGGGGCCGGGGCCGGCCTCGCCCGTGGCGCCCAGCAGCGACTGGAGGTCGGCGACCGCGTCCGTGGTGGTGATCGGCTGCGGAACCGGGTCGCTGCGGCTCAATGCGTCGTCGCCCAGCACGACCCCGGGCCGGTCGTACGAGCAGACTCGGGTGAACTCGGCGACCCCGTCGAAGGCCGAGGTGCTCGCCGGATCGGCCGTCGTCGTCCACTGATCGGCACCGAACCGGAGACCGGACACGAACACGACGGTCGGTGCGCCTGTGCCCGCACACTCGAGATGGATGTTCCTACCCCCGCCGATGTCGACGGTGCCGGCGAAATTCTCGCTCGTGTCGCCGTCGTCGCTCACTCCGCACGCGGCGACGAGCACCACGACCCCCAGAGTGGGGAGCCACCCCGACAACCGCGGCCACACCGGCACGACACACCTCGAAACCCGTTCGGAAACGCAGACCGCTTCCGGGTGATCCGTACCCCGCTCTCCCCGGATCAAACCCGGACGCCTCCCGGCGTCAGCTGAAACGCTGCTCGAGGTGCACCGTCACCTCCACTCCGGCACCGTCCTTACCGATCAACTTGCACAGTGCGATCTTCAGGGGAAGCCAGTGCGGACCTTCACCCGAGGGCATCAGGGTCGCATTGAACGGGTGGCCGTCGATCGTCCCGCCGACCTTCACCGGCCGCCGCGTTCCGAGAAGTTCGGCGGAGTCCGGCACGGTCACGTACGTGGCGAACGCCCCGTCCTTCTGGATCGGCGCCGTGAAGGTGTGCGCGAGTGGTTGCGGGGTCTTCGGTGCGGGCATTCGTGGCTCCTCCGGTCGAGTGTGATGCTGCGGTCGAAGGTAGGACTCCCGGAGCCGGCCGGAATCATCGGTCGTGAGCAGGATCACGTCGCCCGGTCACACCTGGAACCGATACCCCATCCCGGCCTCGGTGATGAGGTGACGCGGGTGGGACGGGTCGTCCTCGAGTTTGCGCCTCAGCTGCGCCAGATACACCCGCAGGTAGTGGGTCTCGGTGGCGTACGCCGGACCCCACACCTCCCGCAGCAGTTCCTTCTGCCCCACCAGCTTGCCCTTGTTGCGCACCAGCATCTCGAGCATTCCCCACTCGGTCGGCGTCAGGTGCACCTCGGCCCCTGCCCGCCGCACCGTCTTCGCCGCCAGATCGACCGTGAACGAATCCGTTTCCACCACAGGTTCACTCGTGTCGACGGCCGTCGTCGCCCGGCGGGCGGCCGCACGCACCCGGGCCAGGAACTCGTCCATCCCGAACGGCTTGGTGACGTAGTCGTCGGCGCCGGCGTCGAGAGCGTCGACCTTGTCCGCGGAGTCCGTCCGCGCCGACAGCACGATGACCGGTGCGGGGCACCACCCGCGGAGGCCGGCCAGCACCTCGGTGCCGTCCATGTCGGGTAGCCCGAGGTCGAGCACGATCACGTCCGGCGGTCGCTCGGCCGCGGCGCGCAGGGCGGCCGCCCCGGACGCGGCCGTCACCACGTCGTACCCGCGCACGCTCAGATTGATCCGCAGGGCGCGGAGAATCTGCGGTTCGTCGTCGACGACGAGAACTCTCGTCATGAATGCTCCCCTCCCGCCCCGGCCAGCTCCACCACCATCGTCAGACCACCGCCGGGGGTGTCGGTGGCGCTGATGGTTCCGCCCATCGCGTCGACGAATCCGCGGACGACGGAGAGCCCGAGCCCGACTCCCGTGGTCGTGTCGCGGTCCCCCAGCCGCTGGAACGGGGCGAACATCTCGTCTGCCCGCCCACGCGGAATTCCCGGCCCCGTGTCGGCGACGGTGATGACGGCGCGGTCGCCCACCGCCGCGGCACCGACCCGGATCACGGAGTCCTCACCGTAGCGGAGTGCGTTGTCGATCAGATTGGCGAGCACCCGCTCGAGCAGGCCCGAATCCGCCATCGCCGTCACCGTTCCGACGTCGACCTCCACCCTTTCCCGGGCCCGGGTCCCGGTCCGGCCGCCGATTCCCAGACCCACCAGCGCCCGGTGCACCACCTCGTCGAGGTACACCGGCCGCAGCGTCGGGGTCACCACTCCCGCCGCGAGACGGGAGGAGTCGAGCAGGTTCCCGACGAGAGAGGTCAGCACGTCGGCCGATTCCTCGATGGTCGCGAGCAGTTCGGCGGTGTCCTCCGGGGAGAAGTCGACGTCGTCGCTGCGCAGGCTGGACGCGGCGGCCTTGACCGCGGCCAGTGGGGTCCGGAGGTCGTGGCTGACGGCGGACAGCAGCGACCGCCGCAACCGGTCGGCCTCGGCCAGCGCCTGCGCCTGCCCCGCCTCCTGCGCGAGCTCGGTCTGGCGGATCATGCCCACCGCCTGGTTGGCGACGGCGAGGAGCACCCGACGGTCCCGGGCGTGCAGTTCGCTGCCGCGCAGGGCGAGCGCGTATTCCCCTTCCCCCACCTCGCAGACGGTGTCGGCGTCGGCGATGCTCACCGGTGGGTGCGGCCCGACGGACCCCACCGGACCGCGGTCCCGGTGCAGCACGCTGACCGAATCCTGGCCGTAGGTCTCGCGCACCTTCTCGAGCAGCGTGTCGAGGTCGGCGCCGCGCAGCACCGATCCGGCGAACAGTGCCAGCAGCTCGGCTTCCTGCGACGCCCGGCGGGCTTCCCGTGAACGTTTGGCGGCCGCGTCGACGAGGACCGCGACGGCGACGGCCACCACGAGCAGCACGACCGTGGTGATGAAGTTGTCCGGCTCGGCGATGGTGAAGCTCCGCACCGGCGGCGTGAAGAAGTAGTTGAGGAACAGACCCGAGATCAGCGCGGAGAACGCGGCGGGGGCGACACCCCCGAGCAGCGAGACGAGCAGCACCACGATGAAGAACAGGGCTCCCTCGCCGACCAATCCGAGCCACCGGTCGACGGCACTCATCACCAGCGTGGCCACCGACGGTACGAGGACGGCGGCGATCCAGGCGATCGCCGTGCGCGAACGGGAGCCCACCGGCGACAACCGCCGCGGGCGGTGGGATTCGCCGTGCGTCACCATGTGCACGTCGATCGACCCGGACTGTTGCACCACGCTTGCGCCGATGCCCTCGTCGAAGATCCGCGCCCACCGTGAGCGTCTCGACGTGCCCAGCACCAGTTGTGTGGCGTTCGCGGTCCGGGCGAAGTCGAGCAACGTGGTCGGGACGTCGTCGCCGACGACGCTGTGCAGACTCGCGCCGATATTTGCGGCGAGGGCCCGTACCTTGCCCATCTCCGGAGCCGAGACACCCGCGAGGCCGTCGCCGCGCACCACGTGCACGACAATCAGTTCGGCGCTGGATCTCGACGCGATCCGGCCGGCGCGCCGAACCAGCGTCTCCGATTCCGGTCCGCCCGTCACCGCGACCACCACCCGTTCCCGGGCCTCCCACGTGTCGGTGATCTTGTTCTCCGCACGGTATTTCGCGAGTGCGGCATCCACCTGGTCGGCCACCCACAGCAGGGCCAGTTCGCGGAGTGCGGTGAGGTTCCCTTTCCGGAAGTAATTGCTCAGTGCCGCATCGACTTTGTCCGCGGCATAGATGTTGCCATGGGACAGCCTGCGGCGCAGAGCCTCCGGAGTGATGTCGACCAATTCGACCTGGGTGGCGGCGCGCACCACCTCGTCGGGAACCGTTTCCTGCTGCACCACTCCGGTGATCCGCTGCACCACGTCGTTGAGGCTTTCGAGGTGCTGGACGTTGAGCGTCGAGAGGACGTCGATCCCCGCGGCGAGGAGTATCTCCACGTCCTGCCAGCGTTTCTCGTGGACGCTGCCCGGTGTGTTCGTGTGCGCGAGCTCGTCTACGAGGACCAGCGCCGGCCTGCGGGCCAGCACCGCCTCGACGTCGAGTTCCCGGCCGAGCGTGCCCCGGTAGGCGATCAGCTTGGGCGGAATCAGTTCGAGGTCGCCGAGCTGCGCCGCCGTGCGGTCGCGGCCGTGGGTCTCCACCACGGCCGCGACCACGTCGCACCCCCGCTCCCGGCGGCGGTGCGCCTCACCGAGCATCGCGAACGTCTTGCCGACGCCCGGTGCGGCTCCGAGATAGATGCGCAGTTCACCGCGTCGGCGTTCGGCGTCCCGGCGCACGCCCTCGGTTCCGGTACCACTCACCTCGCCATCATCCACCAGCGGTCGGGGCGGTGCACTCGGGAGCGGTCAGGCCCAGGGCCAGGTTCAGTTCGAGGACGTTCACCCGTTCCTCACCGAGGAAGCCGAGTTGCCTTCCCTCGGTGTTCTCGTCGACGAGTTGCCGGACCCGGGTCTCGCTGAGACCGTTCTCCGCGGCCACCCTCGGCACCTGCAACGCCGCGTACGCGGGGCTGATGTGCGGGTCGATGCCCGAGCCGGATCCGGTGACCGCGTCCGCCGGTACCTTGGAGGGGTCCACCCCCTCCCGGGTCGCGATCGCCGCCCGCCGGTCGGCGATGAACGTCGCCAGGATCTCACTGCTCGGCCCCTGGTTGGTGGGCAGGGCGGTGGCGGGATCGCCCGGCGCGAACGGATCCTGTTCGGCCACCGACCCGGTGACCCGGTTGTGGAAGAACGGATCCGGCTCCCCCGCAGGCACCTGCGGGTCGACACCGACCCACCGGCTCCCGACGACGCACCCGGTGCTGTCGCGCACCGCAGACCCCTCGGCCGCTCCTGCGCCGATCCTGCTCACCCCCCACACGGCGGCGGGATAGAGCACACCGAGGACTGCTGTGAGTGCGAGCAGGACGAGTAGTCCGGCCCAGGTCTGCCGGAGCAGGCCGATGAGAAATCGCATGCGGGATCACCCAATTCCGGGAATGAGACGGACGACGAGGTCGATGAGCCAGATACCGGCGAACGGCGTGATCACACCGCCGAGACCGTAGATCAGCAGGTTGCGGCCCAGCAGCGTCGACGCCGACGACGGACGGTAGCGAACGCCTTTCAGCGACAACGGGATCAGCGCGACGATCACCACGGCGTTGAAGATCACCGCCGACAGGATGGCCGATTCCGGGGTGGCCAGCCGCATGACGTTCAGCGTGTCCAGCTGCGGATAGATTCCGCTGAACAGGGCGGGGAGAATCGCGAAGTACTTGGCCAGGTCGTTGGCGAGCGAGAACGTGGTGAGCGCCCCGCGGGTGATGAGCAGTTGCTTGCCGATCTCCACCACCTCGATGAGCTTGGTGGGATCCGAATCGAGATCCACCATGTTCCCGGCCTCCTTCGCCGCGGACGTGCCGGTGTTCATCGCCACCCCGACATCCGCCTGGGCCAGCGCCGGGGCGTCGTTGGTGCCGTCCCCGGTCATCGCGACGAGCCGGCCGCCCTCCTGTTCTCTGCGGATCAGCGCGAGCTTGTCCTCGGGTGTCGCCTCGGCCATGAAGTCGTCGACACCGGCCTCGGCCGCGATGGCCTTCGCCGTCAACGGGTTGTCGCCGGTGATCATCACCGTGCGAATCCCCATGGCCCGCAGTTCCGCGAACCGCTCGGCGATACCCGGTTTCACCACGTCCGACAGCGCGATCACCCCGAGGACGGTCGCTGCGTCTCCGTGAACGGTGGCGACCACCAGCGGCGTTCCCCCGGCCTGCGCGATCTGGTTCACACTGTCGGTGACCGCGGGCGCCGCCTGCCCGCCGAGCGCCTGCACCCACGTCAGCACGGCGTCGCTCGCGCCCTTGCGGATCCGGGCGCCGTCGATGTCGAGTCCGCTCATCCGGGTCTGCGCCGTGAACGGCACGAATTCCGCCGCCCTCTCCGCCTCGGACGGTGCCGGGTCAAGCCCGAAGTCGCGGACACACAGGTCCACGATGCTGCGCCCCTCGGGCGTGCCGTCCGCGAGGCTGGACAACCGTGCGGCCGTGGCCAACTCGATCGCGGTAACCCCCGGTGCGGGATGCAGGGCAGTGGCCTGCCGGTTGCCGAACGTGATGGTGCCGGTCTTGTCCATCAGCAGGGTGTCGATGTCGCCGGCGGCCTCCACCGCCCGCCCCGACATCGCCAGGACGTTCCGCTGCACCAGCCGGTCCATCCCGGCGATGCCGATGGCCGACAGCAGGGCCCCGATCGTGGTGGGGATCAGGCAGACCAGCAGCGCGATCAGCTTGATCGGATCCTGCTCCTGGCCCGCGTACAGGCCCATCGGGCCGATCGCGACGACGGCCAGCAGGAAGATGATCGTCAGCGACGCCAGCAGGATGTTCAGCGCGATCTCGTTCGGCGTCTTCTGCCGCGCCGCCCCCTCCACGAGTGCGATCATCCGGTCCACGAACGACTGTCCGGGGGCCGCGGTGATGCGCACGACGATCCGGTCGGACAGCACGGTCGTGCCACCGGTGACGGCACACCGGTCGCCACCGGATTCGCGGACGACGGGCGCCGATTCGCCGGTGACGGCCGACTCGTCCACGGTCGCAATTCCGTCGACGACGTCGCCGTCGCCGGGTATCACCTCTCCCGCCTCGACGACCACCCGGTCGCCGACGGTGAGTTCGGTACCCGCCACCGACTCCACCCGGCCGCTCGCCGTGATCCGGTGAGCGACCGAGTCCTGCTTCACCTTCCGCAGGCTCGCCGCCTGCGCCTTGCCCCGCCCTTCCGCGACCGACTCGGCCAGATTCGCGAACAACACCGTGAACCACAGCCAGGCGACGACGGCCCAGGAGAACACCGACGGGTCGGCGACGGCCATGACGGTGGTGACGACGGAGCCGACGAACACCACGAACATCACCGGGTTGCGGGCGAGGTGCCGGGGGTCGAGTTTGCGCAGGGCGCCCGGGAGCGCCGTCACCAGCTGGGCGGGGCTGAAGATTCCCGCCTTCACGGGCGCCGGGTCGTGGCCGGCCTCGGGCGTCGTCGCCGTCCCGGATTCCGGACGACTGGTCACGTTCACACTCACTGCAGAGCCTCCGCGATCGGTCCCAGCGCGAGGGCCGGGAAGAATGTCAACGCCGCGACGAGCACGACGGTGCCGGTGAGGAGCCCGGTGAACATCGGGCCCGCCGTCGGCAGGGTCCCGGCGCCTGCGGCCGTCTTCTTCTGCGACGCCAGGGATCCGGCGAGCGCGAGGACGAAGATGATCGGCAGGAACCGGCCGAGCAGCATGCACAGGCCGAGAGCGGTCTGGAACCAGTCGCTCGTCACCGTCAGCCCGCCGAACGCACTGCCGTTGTTGTTCGAGGCCGACGCGAACGCGTACAGCACTTCCGAGAACCCGTGGATGGATCCGGGGCTTCCGGGGTCGCCGCTGTTGCCCTGGTAACCGGTGGTCGAGGACAGGATCACGGTGATTCCGGTCCCGATCAGGACGAGCGCCGGCATCACCAGCACCGACAGGGCGGCGAGGGTGATCTCCCGCTGCCGCAGCTTCTTGCCGAGGTATTCGGGGGTGCGGCCGACGAGGAGTCCGCCGACGAAGACGGCGATCAGGGCGAGGACGAGAATTCCGTAGAGCCCGGTGCCGACACCGCCGGGCGCGATCTCACCGAGCAGCATGTTGAGGAGAACGGCTCCGCCGCCGAGTGGCGACAGGCTGTCGTGCGCCGAATTCACCGCGCCCGTGGACGTTCCGGTGGTGCTCACGGCGAACAGTGCCGTGCCGGGGATTCCGAAACGAACCTCCTTGCCCTCCATCATCGCGCCCGCGGCGGTGGCGGCGACGCCGCGCCGACCCGACTCCGCGGCCAGCGTGACCGCGAGGAGCGATCCCCACAGGATGCCCATCACGGCGAGCAGGGTCAGCCCCTGGCGGTGCCCGGACACCTCGCTCGCTCGGTCGTGAGGATCGCCGACCATGGTGCCGAACGTGCGGGTGAGGGAGACCGGGATCAGCAGGATCGCGAGGATCTCGACGATGTTGCTGATCGGCGTCGGGTTCTCGAACGGGTGCGCCGAATTGGCGGCGAGAATCCCGCCGCCGTTGGTGCCGAGTTCCTTGATCRCTTCCTGCGAGGCGACGGGTGCGAGTGCGTTGGTGACGGAGTTGYCGTCCAGACCGGTGGACGCGAAGCCCGGGTGGAAGGACTGGATCACGCCCTGGCTCAGCAGGATCAGCGCGATCACGAAGGAGAACGGCAGCAGAATACGCAGGCTGCCCCGGGTGAGGTCCACCCAGAAGTTGCCGATCTCACCGCCGCGCGACACCCGGACGAACCCGCGGATCAGCGCCACCGCGACGGCCATGCCCACCGCTGCGGACACGAAGTTCTGCACGGCGAGCCCGACCGGCTGGGTCAGGTTGCTCATCGTGGTCTCGGGCGCATACGACTGCCAGTTGGTGTTCGTCACGAACGACACGGCCGTGTTGAACGCCACCGCGGGACTGACCCCGGAGAGGTCCCCGGACAGCGGCAGCACGCCCTGGATGCGCTGCAGGGCGTAGAGGAACAGCACACTCGCCGCGGAGAATCCCAGCACGCTGCCCGCGTAGCCGTACCAGGTCTGCTCGGTGTGGGGGTTGATGTGGCACAGGCGGTACAGGGCGGATTCGACCCGCAGGTGACGGCGTGATTCGTACACGCGCGCCATGTAGTCGCCCACCGGCACATATGCGACCGCGAGTACCGCGAGGACGAAGGCGACCTGCAGTCCGGCCGCCAGGGCAGGCGTCATCAGAACCGCTCCGGGTCGATGAGCGCGATCAGGAGGTACACGACGAGCGCGGCGGCAATCGCGACGAGCGCGACCGCGAGTGCTCCGGCGCCCGTCATTTCACGCGTCCGGTCTGCAGGGCACGGAGAACGAGCGCGCAACAGGCGAATCCGCCGAGGACGAGCGCGACGTAGGCCACATCGGCCATGTGAGGATCCCTCTTCGTACTGACCCTGCGGTTCAGCGCAGGCATGACACCCCGCGGTTGTGGGGTGTCATGCCAGCATCACGCCGGATCTCGGCGAAAGAGGCGGCGCTGACGAAGCGCTTACGGGACTCCTCCGGCTCTTGACGCTTTCCTTACGCGGTCCGGGTCAGCCGCGACACGGACGCGGGCACGGGTGTGCCGCTCGCCACCCACGGCGCCGGGACGGGCGCGCCGGCGACCGACCGAACCGGGACCACGCCGGCCCAGGCGCTGCTGGTTTCGGCCGGTTCGCCCGGTGGTGCGTCCCGCACCTTGACGGTCCACTGGCCCGGCGTGATCGGGAGGGCGAGGGCCAGTGTCGCGGCGAGTTCCTTGCGCCGGTGCCCCCTGACTTCCGTGCTGCGGCCGGGGATCAGCACGTCCGACAGTGCGTTCAGTGCGTCGGCGGATTCGTCTTCGCCGAGAGTGACGAGGTTGCCCCGCACCACCGCAGAACGGTAGTTGGCAGACGAGTCGAACAGGGTGTCCGCGACGACGATTCCGTCGAGCATCGCGACGC
>NZ_JBFUGT010000149.1:0-15403 GCF_056402775.1 Rhodococcus sp. P3_B8 | reverse complement strand
CTGTCGAACTGAAGCGGCTACGTGCCCGGCAGGTCGAACTCGCCGAGGCCGGCGACGCGCTGTCCCGGGAGCGGGAACAATTGCCGCTCGCTCTGAGGGAAGCGGAGAAGGCGCTCGACTCGGCGCAGAAGGCCCGCGACGCAGTGCCCGCGCTCGTCGATGCCCGGGACCGGGCGGCCGACGCTGCCTCGGCGGCGGCGGATCTCCGCACCCGCCGGGCCGAGCGTGATCGGCTCGAGCGCGGCGTGCTCGATGCCCGGCAACAGCACCAGGACGCGCGCGAGCACTGGCTCGACCTGCTGCAACGTCGGATCGCAGGCATGGCCGCCGAATTGGCAGGCACGCTCGAGGACGGTGTCCCGTGCCAGGTGTGCGGTTCGCCCGAGCACCCGCAGCCTGCCGAACCGTCCGAGCTGTCGGTCACGAAGGCCGACGAGGACAAGGCCCTCGCGGCGGAGCAGAAGGCCGCGGCGGCGCTGACGACCGCGACCGAGAAGCTGGGCGCGGTGGAGCGCGCGATCGACGTGCTCGTCCAGCGCGGCGGCGACGGTGACGCGGACGAACTCGCGCAGGCACTCACGACCGCGGAGGCGGCGGTGGGGGAGGCGACTGCGCTCGGCGACGAGGTCGAGCGTCGGTCCGCATCACTCACCGAACTGCGGGACCGCGAGAGTCACCTGCAGGAACGGTCCCGGGACCTGGGCGTCGACGCCGCCACCGTGGCCGAGAGGATCACGGCGAACACGACACAGCTCGGGGAGATCCGGGCCCGGGTGAGCGAGGCGGCGGGCGACGACCCGAGCGTGGAGGCACGCCGCGCACGACTCGACGCGCTTGCGGAGTCCGCATCCGAACTGCTCGACGCGCGGGACGCCGGTGCCGGAGCCGAGTCGGCGGCCCGTGAACTCGCGGCCAAGGCCGAAACACTGGCCGGGGATGCCGGTTTCGACAGCTCTGCCGACGCCGTGGCCGCGGTCCGGACGGCCGCCCGTCAGGGTGAGATCGAGGCCGTCCTCACGGCGGCGCGGGACGCCGAGGTCGGGGCGCGCAGCGTGCTCGACGACCCCGAGGTCGTTGCCGTCGCCGAGGCAGATCCCGTGGAACTGGCGTCCGTCCAGCACGCGCACGACGTGGCCGCGGAGGTCGTGAACGTCGCCGTCGCGGCGGCATCCGACGCCGAGCGCCGACTGCTCGATCTGGAACGGTTCGTCGGTCAACTCGACAAGGCCGCCGAGGCGATTGCGCCGATGCAGGCCGCGCACGAGGAGTTGGCCGCCCTCGCCGAGGTGATCGCGGGCCGTGGCCAGAACGCCAGGAAGATGTCGCTGCGGTCGTATGTGCTGGCGGCCCGGCTGGAAGAGGTGGCCGTCTCGGCATCCGCGCGGCTCGGCCGGATGTCGGCGGGACGGTACGAGTTCGTCCACAGCGACGAGGCCGGTCCGCGAGGCCGCCGCGGTGGCCTGGGGCTGGACATCCGCGACGACTACACCGGAGTGGTGCGTTCGGCCAAGACCCTGTCCGGCGGTGAGTCGTTCCTGGCGTCGCTGTCGCTGGCGCTCGGTCTCGCCGATGTCGTCGCGGCGGAGTCGGGAGGCGTTGTCCTCGACACGATGTTCATCGACGAGGGATTCGGCACCCTCGACGCGGACACCCTCGATTCGGTGATGGGCGTCCTCGACGAGCTTCGTGACGGTGGCCGGGTGGTCGGGATCGTCAGTCACGTCGACGAGATGCGTCAGCGAATCCCGAGCCGGCTGCACGTGATTCGCGGACGCACCGGCTCCACGGTGGAGGTCGTCGCCGGCTGAGTGCCGGTCAGTCCGCCTTGGGCGCGACGGCGGCCTCGTCGACGGTGACGCCCTCCCGTTCGGCGTCGTCGAGGTCGTCGTTCGCGGCGACGGCGTCGGCGATGTTGCTTTCGGCGCTGTGCTCGTCGATCTGCTCACCGATGTAGCGCACCACCACCGCGGCGACGGCGGCGGTGGGCACCGCGAGGAAGGCGCCGACGATCCCGAACACGGAGCCACCGGCGGTCACGGCGAGCAGAACCACGACGGCGTGAAGTTTCATGCTCTTGCTCTGGAGTACGGGCTGCAGCACGTTGCCCTCGATCTGCTGCACCACGAGGATGATGATCAGCACGATCACGGCGGTGGTGAGACCGTTGGCCACCAACGCGACGAGCACGGCGAGAGCACCGGCGACGAACGCACCGACGATCGGGACGAAGCCACCGATGAACGTCAGGATCGCGAGGACCGGTGCAAGCGGCACACCGAGAATGAGCAGTCCGGCGCCGATGAAGACGGCGTCGATGAGGCTGACCAGTGCCTGCGTCCGGATGAACCCTCCGAGCGTGTCCCACATGCGGCCCAGCACCACTTCGAGGTGACGGCCCGCGCGGCCGCCGCCGACGGAGTGCAGCCACGGGATGAACCGCGGGCCGTCCTTGATGAAGAAGAACGACAGCACCAGCACGAGGCCGAGCGTGAGCAGCAGGGAGCTGGCGGTGCTGACCCCGGTGAACACACCGGACGCGATGACCGTCCCACTTTCCTGCACCTTCACGACGATCGTGTGGATGCCCTGGTCGATCTGATCGTCCTGCAGGTTGATCGGCGGACCCTTCAACCAGTCCTGCACCTGGTTGATGCCCTGGGTGGCCTTGTTGGCCAGCTCGGGTGCCTGGTTGACGACGGACGGCACGATGCCCGCGATGATTCCGGCGACGACGGCGATGAACACGACGAGCGACGTCGCGGCGGCCGCCGCCGGGGGGATACGCCGTCTCGTCATCGCCCGCGTCGGCGGCCACAGCACCGTGCACACCACGACGGCCAGCAGCACGGGGAGGACGATCACCCACAGCTTTTCGATGATCCACCCGAACAACAACGCGCCCAGCGAGATGGCCACGAGGACCAGCGACCACTTGGCCACCCACATCGCACCCACCCCGATGAGATGCCCGCGGTCCGGTTTCGTGATTGCGGTCCCGGACGGCGCCGGGGCTTCCTTCTCCGTCACAGATGGTCCTCCCTGCCGTGTCTGCTCAGCCGATCAGTACTGACAGTACTGGGGGACGCCGGGACGGCCCGGTGAGGTCAGCAGCAGCGGGCGCCCGGGTTCGCGTCGGCGTCCGCGTAGCGCGCCTTCCAGTACTCGCGCTCGGTCGGCACCTCGGCGTCCGGATGGTTCCGGCGAAGGTGTTCGACATACCTGCTGTAGTCGTGGTCGCCCATCAGCGACCCCGTCCACCACCAGGCGGTCCGGACGGCCCCCACAACCCTATTCATCATGGTGATGTGCCCTGTCCGTGTGAGTGTGTGCAGCACCGGGTGCGCGCACGACGCCCGACGCGATGAGTTCGTTCCATTCCTTGTCGAGTTCCTTCTCGGCGGCGGTGGGGACGAACCCGGCGGGAGCGAAGATTTTCGACGGCTGCTCGGGTGACTCGGTGGTCGGCAGTCCACCTGCCCGGAATGCCTTGATGCAGACGAGCGCTCCGGCCACCACGACGACGAGGACGAGTGCGGCGAACACGATCGACAGGGTGCCCTGGATGAAGGTGTTGCGGATGACGGCGTCGATGGCCTCGGGGGTCTTGGCGGAACCGAAGCTGGTCTTGCCGGCTTCCTTCGCCTCCTTGAACGCGGCGTGCTGGGACCAGTAGCCGACGGCGGTGTTGCCGGAGAAGATCTTCTGCCAGGACGCCGTCATGGTGACGATCAGGTCCCAGACGAGGGGAACGCCGGGAATCCATGCCCATTTGAAGAGACCCCTCTTCATGACGATGGCGAGGACCACCGTCAGGGCGATCGCGGCGAGCAGCTGGTTCGCGATGCCGAAGAGCGGGAACAGGGTGTTGATGCCGCCGAGCGGGTCGGTGACGCCCATGAGCAGGATGGCGCCCCACAGTCCGACGACGGCCAGCGAGCACACCCAGGCTCCGACGCGCCACGACGGATCCTTGAACTTGCGGGCGGGTCCACCGAAGTTGCCGAGCGAGTCCGACAGCATGAACCGGGCGACACGGGTGCCTGCGTCGACGGTGGTGAGGATGAACAGCGCCTCGAACATGATCGCGAAGTGATACCAGAACGACTTGAGGGCGGCGCCGCCGAGGAACTGGCTGAGCACTTCCGACATGCCGAACGCGAGCGTCGGGGCACCGCCGGTGCGGGAGATGATCGACTCCTCGCCCACGTTCTCCGCGGCCTGCGAGAGGGTGTCGGGGTTGATGTTCGGGCTGGACAGTCCGAGGCCGTTCACGTATGCGGCGGCCGTGTCGGGGGTCCCGCCGGTGAGGGTGGCCGGCGCGTTGAGCGCGAAGTACAGGTGCTGGTCGATGATGCACGCGGTGACGAGCGCCATGATCGCGACGAACGACTCGGTGAGCATGCCCCCGTATCCGATCAGCCGCATCTGCTTTTCCTTCGCCAGCAGCTTGGGCGTGGTGCCGGAGGAGATGAGGGCGTGGAAGCCGGACAGCGCGCCGCACGCGATCGTGATGAACAGGAACGGGAACAGGGAGCCCGCGAACGCGGGGCCGTTGCCCTGGATGGCGAACGTCGTGACGTCGGGCATCTTGATGGTGGGCTGCGCGACCAGGATGCCGATGGCCAGCAGGATGATCGTGCCGATCTTCATGAACGTCGACAGGTAGTCGCGCGGGGCCAGCAGCAGCCACACGGGCAGGACGGATGCGGCGAAACCGTAGGCGATCATCAGCCAGGCGATGGTCACCTTGGAGAGCGTGAACCAGTCGGCGCCCCAACCGGTGTCGGCGACCCAGCCGCCGGACACGATGGCGAGGAGCAGCAGCACGACGCCGATCAGCGACACCTCCGCGACCTTGCCCGGGCGCAGGTACCGCAGGTAGACGCCCATGAACAGGGCGATCGGGATGGTCATGGCGATCGAGAAGACGCCCCACGGGCTTTCCGCGAGCGCGTTGACGACGACGAGGGCGAGCACTGCGATGAGGATGATCATGATGACGAAGACGCCGATCATGGCGGCCACACCGCCGACGAGGCCGAGTTCGTCGCGGGCCATCTGACCGAGGCTGCGTCCGCGGCGTTTCGTCGAGATCCACAGGACGAGGAAGTCCTGGACCGCTCCGGCGAAGACGACTCCGATGATGATCCACAGCGTGCCGGGCAGGTAGCCCATCTGCGCGGCGAGGACGGGACCGACGAGGGGACCTGCGCCGGCGATGGCGGCGAAGTGGTGCCCGAACAGCACCCGCCGGTCCGTCGGCATGTAGTCCTTGCCGTTCTCCAGGATCTCGGCGGGGGTGGCCCGGTCGTCACGGGGCTGGACGAGTTTGCGTTCGATCAGCCGCGCGTAGAAGCGGTAGGCGATGAGGTACGTGCAGACGGCGGCCACCACGAACCAGACGGCGTTGATGTTCTCGCCGCGGATGAACGCGATCATCACCCAGGCGATGCCACCGAGGAGGCCGAGGACGGCGAACGTGATCCGTGCCGCCGGTGAGATGGGGGTGCGGTCCACGACGCCGACCGCTGGCAGATCCGGATCCGTTTTCAGGTACTCGATCTCGGATTCGGGGGCGGCTCTCAGGGCCATCGCGAACTCCTTCCCAGCGCCCCCGTCGTCATTGTGTGCCAGGGGTGACGCCGTCGACAGATGCCACATCTTTTGTGGCCCCCGTCACCCTATTGTGCCGACGTTCGGTTCGACGAAAAAACGACGTCAGAAGCGAGACGAATCGGCGTCGATCCAGTCGGTGAGCCAATCCGACGGCGGATCCTCGAGCAGTTCGCCGGGCATCAGCCACTCGTACAGTTCCGCGTAGGTGCGCGTGGTGACGCCGTCGATCCGGCGGTTGAGCATCGACGGTGTCAGTTGGTCGAAGCTGTCGAGACCCATCGATGCCACCATCTGCTGGGCGCCGGCCACCGTCGACTTCTGGAACCGGAACACCCTGGCCGCCTTGTCGGGGACGTCGAGCGCGCGGGTCCGCGCCGGGTCCTGCGTCGTCACCCCGACGGGGCAGCGGTTGGTGTGGCACATCTGCGCTTGGATGCATCCGACGGCGAACATCATCGCGCGGGCGGCCAGGGTGAAGTCGGCGCCCTGGATGATCCGTTTGACGATGTCGGATGCGCTGGCGACCTTCCCGGACGCGCCGATCTTGATGCGGTTCCGCAGTCCGGCGCCGGTGAGCGCGTTGTGCACGAGCATCAGCCCCTCGGTGAGGGGCATGCCCATGTTGTCCTCGAATTCCACTGGACCTGCACCGGTTCCGCCCTCGGAGCCGTCGACGATGACGAAGTCCGGGGTGACGTCGCGTTCGAGCATCGCCTTGCAGATGCCGAGGAACTCGGTGCGCGATCCGACGCACAATTTGAACCCGACGGGTTTGCCGCCGGAGAGCTTTCGCAGGGTAACGATGAAGTCGATCAGCTCGTTCGGGGTGGAGAACGCGGTGTGCGAGGGCGGGGAGATCACCGTCTTCCCGACCGGCACGCCGCGCGTCTCGGCAATCTCCCGCGACACCTTCGCCCCGGGCAGCACACCGCCGAGCCCGGGTTTCGCGCCCTGCGACAACTTGATCGAAATCGCCTTCACCTGCTCTGAGGCTGCATGTTCGGCGAACTTGCCGGGATCGAAGTGGCCGTCGTTCGTCCGGCAGCCGAAGTAGCCGGACGCGATCTCCCAGATCAGGTCGCCGCCGTGCTTGCGGTGGTACGGGCTGATCGCGCCCTCGCCGGTGTCGTGCGCGAACCCGCCGCGCGCGGCCCCGGCGTTGAGGGCTTCGATGGCGTTCGCGGAGAGCGAGCCGAAGCTCATCGCCGACACGTTGAGAAGCGCGATGTCGTAGGGCCGTTCGCAGTCGGGGCCGCCGACGCGGACGGTCGGCGGCTCGGGCGGTGCCATCCGGGCGCGCAGCGAATGGGCCATGAACTCGTAGCCGACGGCGTGCACGTCCCGCTCGGTGCCGAACGGCTCCTCGGCGAGGGTCCCCTTGGCCCGCTCGTAGACGAGGTCGCGGGTGTCGCGGTCGAAGGGCGTTCCATCCGTGGATGATTCAATGAAGTACTGCTGGATCTCGGGGCGGATCTTCTCGAGCAGGAACCGTGCGTGCCCCAGCACCGGGTAGTTCCGCAGAATGCTGTGCCGCCGTTGCAGCAGATCCCATGTCCCGAGGGCTGCGAGTGCGAGGAGGACGACCGCGGCGAACCACCACCCGGTGGCTACGCCGAGGGTCACGGCGAGCGCGCCCAGTCCGAGGATCCATATCGCGAGGACGATCAACCAGCGGGTCACTCGCTGAGACTAGAACCTCACGTGAGTGCCGACGCGTACTCCGGCGCACTTTCCCACTCACGGGGGAGACAGGTGGGATAGTGGACGCACGAGGTCAGCTGCCACGACAGGGGGATGTCATGTCGGAGTCACCGAGCAATCCGGAATCGTCGAGCAATCCGGTGCCGCCGAAGCCCGGCGACACGGGTGCGTACGGCTACCAGTACCCCACGCAACAGCAGCCGACGCAGTCGCAGGCGTACCCGGGCCAGTACGGCCCACCGCCGCTGCCGCCCTCGAACGCCGGGTGGGCGGTGGCCGCCGTCCTCTTCTTCTGGCCGCTCGCATTCGCCGCGTTCAACCACGTCCACGACGTGTACCCGAAGTGGGCGATGGGCGACTACCAGGGCGCCCAGTACGCGTCCGACCGCGCCAAGGCGCTCGGCAAGATCGCCCTGTGGATCTGGGTGGCGCTGATCGTCGTCTTCGTCATCGGGTACGCCATCCTGATCATCGCCCTCGTCGCGAACAGCAATACCTCCAGCTGGTGAGGCCGATGGTCGTTGATCGGACGCCGACGCCGTAGAATCCAACGACCGTGAGCCTTACCCTCGGAATCGTCGGACTGCCCAACGTCGGCAAGTCCACCTTGTTCAACGCGCTGACCAACAACGACGTGCTGGCCGCGAACTACCCGTTCGCGACCATCGAACCCAACGTCGGCCTGGTCGAACTGCCCGATCCGCGGCTGTCCGAGCTCGCCCGGATCTTCGGTTCCGAGCGCATCCTGCCCGCCACGGTGTCGTTCGTCGACATCGCCGGCATCGTCAAGGGCGCCTCCGAGGGCGCCGGCCTCGGCAACAAGTTCCTCGCCAACATCCGCGAGGCCGACGCCATCTGCCAGGTGGTTCGCGTCTTCAACGACGACGACGTCGTGCACGTCGACGGCCGCGTCGACCCGGCATCCGACATCGAGGTGATCGAGACCGAGCTCGTCATCGCCGACATGCAGACGCTGGAGAAGGCCCTGCCGCGCCTGGAGAAGGAAGCGAAGAAGAACAAGGAACTCAAGCCCATCCACGAGGAGGCGCTGAAGGCGCAGGAAGTCCTCGACGAGGGCAAGACCCTGTTCAGCGCGAAGGACAAGCTGGACTTCGCGCTGCTGCGCGAGCTGAGCCTGCTCACCACCAAGCCGTTCCTCTACGTGTTCAACGCCGACGAGGCCGTGCTCACCGACGACGCGAAGGTCGCCGAACTGCGCGCCTCCGTCGCCCCCGCGGACGCCGTGTTCCTCGACGCCAAGGTCGAGCAGGAGCTGCTCGAGCTGGACGAAGAGGACCGGCAGGAGATGCTCGACTCCATCGGACAGTCCGAGCCCGGCCTGCACGCACTCGCCCGCACCGGCTTCCACACCCTCGGCCTGCAGACCTACCTCACCGCCGGTCCCAAGGAATCCCGCGCCTGGACCATCCACAAGGGCGACACCGCCCCGCAGGCCGCCGGCGTCATCCACACCGACTTCGAGCGCGGCTTCATCAAGGCCGAGATCGTCTCCTTCGACGACCTCGTCGCCGCCGGATCCATGGCCGCCGCCAAGGCCGCAGGCAAGGTCCGCATGGAGGGCAAGGACTACATCATGGCCGACGGCGACGTGGTGGAGTTCCGCTTCAACGTTTAGAACCCCTGGTCACCACCCTGTTTTGGGTCCTCGGTACGCAGTGGGTACGCAGCGGACTGCAGCGACGACCGGAAGAGTGCCTCGGCCGCGTTGCGAGTACGGTCGCTCGCGTCCGGCCACAGGTGGGCGTAGGTGTTCAGCGTGACGGTGGGGGAGCTGTGCCCCAGCGCCTTCTGCACCGTCACGACGTCGCAGCCCGCCGCGATGAGGCCGGACGCGTAGAAGTGCCGCAAGTGATGGAGATGCAGATCGTCGACTCCGACGGCTTTGCGCGTCTTGCGCCATCTGTAGCCGACCGAGTTCTGGTGCCAGGGGTGCTCGCCCTCGCCGGGGAACATCCAACCGGCAGGGTCGGTGCCAGCTCGCCAGTGGGCGATGTGGAGCGACAGCAAC
The DNA here is from genome assembly GCF_056402775.1 of Rhodococcus sp. P3_B8. Lineage (NCBI taxonomy): Bacteria > Bacillati > Actinomycetota > Actinomycetes > Mycobacteriales > Nocardiaceae > Rhodococcus > Rhodococcus sp. P3_B8. The sequence continues at coordinate 6,057 of NZ_JBFUGT010000149.1, read as the reverse complement.
TCGAGTAGCCCGTTGGGTGCGGGGATCACGCGCTCGGAGCCGTACTTCGGTGCCCGGAGCTCGACGGCCCCGCCGTTGGCTCGCTGCACCTGACGCCGAACGTTGACCTCGCGACGCAGGAAGTCGACGTCGCCGACCTGTAGCGCCGCGGCTTCACCCAGTCGAAGGCCAGCGTAGGCGCAGAGCCCGACGAACGCGTCGAAGTCCACGTCGGCGGCCTGGACGAGCGCGCCGACCTGTTCTGCGGTGGGGATGATCATCGCGGAATCGGCGCGGCGCCGGCGGGGGAGCGCGATCTTCTCGGACGGGTCTTCGGCGAGGACCTTGTCTCGGCGCGCTGCGCGCAGCACCGAGCGTGGGACAGGAGTCGAGCTGGAACCCCCTCGCGCGCAACCCAAGCTCGGGAGCGTTCGGCCTCTTCCAGTTCCTCGGCTCGACGAAGGACGCCTACCTACCTGACGAGAACCCCAACCCAGGGATTCAGGGCGCGGCCGGCGCCCGCTACATCCGCGACCGGTACGGCCTCCCGACCGCAGCAAAGGCGTTCTGGGAGAACCACAACTGGTACGACAACGGCGGGATCTTCTCGAACAACTCGATCGGCATCAATCAGTCCGGCAAGCCAGAGGCCGTTCTCACGAACGACCAGTGGAACCTTTTCGCAGCGTTCAACAAAACGCTCGCCGAGGTCGGACCGAAGTTCATCGAGAAGGTCGGCGACATCGTGCCCTCGGCCGCGACGGACATCTTCGGCATGGAGGGCACCCTGCTCGATCCGGGGCACCGGTACTGGCAGGCCGCACGCGACGTCGCGAAGGGATTCGCGGACAAGCGCGCCGAGATGGACAAGGCCCAAGTCGAGCAGGGCGCACCGCAGAAGATCGACAACTCGATCAACATCGGTCAGGTCCAGACGATGAGCCTCGAGGAAATGCGTCGTCAGCTCCAACTCATGCAGGCGCAGCAAGTCGCGTCGTTCTCCAGGCGATAACGGCGACATCCCCAGCAGCACAGCCACACACAGGAGGTATGAAGGATGGCCTACACGAAGCAGACGTGGATGAAAAAGCCGCACGTCGTCACCGCGTCCGACGGGGGTGTCCTGTGAAGAACGTCGAGCGGATCGAAGGCACCGACTTCTACGGGCTGCACACGGGCAACCACGGGAAGATCGGCGACCCCCATCCCCAGTACGGCCAGAAGCTCCGCAAGGCGGGCGCGACGTCGACGGGCACCATGCCCGACAGCACGACGGCCGCGGACATCGCCGGTATGGGGTTTACGTTCACCGTGCCGGTCGACGGCACGACCTACGAGGTCGCGGCCGAGATGGACCTGGAGACCCCCGGCGGCGTCACGGTGTACGCCGCGACCCTCTACCTCGGCAGCGTCGCGCAGAGCCCGAACCTGGCAGTCCAAGTCGACCAGCGCCACGCGGATGCTGCCCCGGAAGACCTGGGTGCTGACCGGGCTCACGCCCGGCGTACACAGCGTGCTCCTGCGGCACCGCAAGCTCGCCACTGGCGGCAACACCTGGACGGTCTACAACAACAGTCAGCTCCTGGTCAAAGGGCCGTAGGCGGCAAAGGCCCTCGTCCGCACGATGGACGGGGGCGTGCTGTCGAGCATTCGTCGCCACACGGACGCCGACAGGTCGATAATCGAAACAGGTCGGGGTGACCGCGAGATAGGTGGTATTCCGATGATCGGATTCGGCCCGGACTGGAGTTACTGGTTCCCGTTCCTTGTGCCGCTCGTGCTGTGGTGGAACTCCTGGCACTGACCAGCCCTTCTCGGTGACAGCAACGAAGGAGGAACCATGCAACTGCAGATGTGGATCTGGCAGCAGCTCGGCGACCACGTTTGGTACATCCCGATCCCCGGCTTCCGGGAGTGGATGGGGATCGGGTAGGTGCCGAACGAAAGGGAGATCGAGATGGATGCCTTCACTCACCTGGTCGGGGATAGCTGGAGCATGTGGTCGCCGTTTCCACCGGTGGTCACTTCTTGGCTGGTCGACGTAGTGGATCAACTGTGGAGGATGGGGATCATCGCCGGGTGATCGGAGTGCAGTGGTGTGGCACCGCTCGGTACGCAGCGGGTACGCAGCACTCCCGAGGCCTGTCGGTGCTCGCCAACGCTATCAACGGTCGAAGTCGCAGGTAGGTGCGATTTGCCAACAATCGCCAACTCCAGCAAACGCCCAGCGCTGAGTTCCGCTTCAACGTCTGACGGCGGTTCCTCGCACGAGCACGCCGACCACCCCTGCGCCGACGAGTGAGATCAGCCCCGTGGTGACGGCGGCGTAGTTCCAGCCCGACACCATGCCGTCGACGGTGCCTACCGGGTCGAGAGCGATGATGCTGACGACGGTGACGCCGATGGACGAGCCGAGGTAGCGGGCGGTGTTGTTGGCGCCGCTGCCGAGTCCGCCCTGATCGGCGGGCACGCTGGCGACTGCTTGGCGGCCGAGGCCGGCGTTGAGGAGCCCGCTGGCGACGCCGGCGAGCAGCAGTCCCGGGACGAGGCGCAGCAGGGACGAGTCGGGGGTGAGGCCCGTCATCGTGAGCATCGCGAGGCCGACACCGGCGAGTCCGAGGACGAGTTGCGGTGACCCGGCGAGCCGAGCCGGCAGTGTCCGCGCCAGCAGCGATGCCACGACGCTGGTGCCCGACCACAGCGCGATCACCCCGGCTGCGGCCAGCGTGCTGACGTGCATCGTCTTGACCAGGAACGTGCACGCGAACGACATCAGACCGATGATGCCCGCCCCGGTCGCGAGGGCCGCGAGGGTGGCGGCCAGGAAGTCGCGTCGGCGGAACAACGCGAGGTCGAGCATCGGGAACGGTCGTCGCCGCTCGACCGCGACGAAGGCGAGGGTGAACACGGCAGCGCCGACGCCGCAGAGCACGGTGGCGGCGAGGTTGCCCTGCCTGCCCTCGACGAGTGCGACGAGCACCAGGACCATCGCGGCGCACAGCGTGACCGCTCCCGGGACGTCGATCCGCTTCGGGACGGCGGAGCGTGACTCCGCGAGCGCACGCGTCGCGACCTGTCCGATCACGAGCGATGCGACGGCGAGTGCCCAGTACAGGCCGCGCCACCACCCGGCGAGGTCGAGGAGGCCGGCGAGGACCGGACCGACGGTGATGCCGGCGCCGACGCTCGCGCCCCAGATTCCACTAGCCGTCGCCCTTGCCGCCGGCGTGGTGAAGGCGTGTGCGACGGCGCCGAGGCTGGCCGCGATCAGTGCCGCGCCCGCCACTCCCTGGATCAGTCGTCCGACGATGAACAGGACGGGTTCCTGACTGACCGCGCCGACCACCGCGCCCAGGACGAGAAGCCAGGCACCCCAGTGGAACACCCGGCGCCTGCCGTAGTCGTCGGCGAGTGCGCCCGCAGTCAGTAGGACCGCGGCGAGGCCGACGCTCATCGAACTGAGAATCCACGTCTGCGCTGCCGGCCCTGCCGACAGTGCCGCGGCAACGGTGGGCATGTTGCCGAGCGGGGCGCAGAACGCGACCAGGGCGACGAACGTCCCGAGCGACGCGACGGCCAGCGTGGTCCTCGGGCGGGGTGTGCGTGCGCGGATCGGTGGGGCAACCGCAGTTGGTCTGTTCACAAGACTGAACTTAGAACCAATTTGGTCTGGTGACAAGACTGAATTGCGATAGCATGTGGGCGTGGCACTGGGAACCGGGTACTCGCAGCAGAACTGCAACCTCGCTCGCGCCCTCGAAGTGGTGGGTGAGCGGTGGACGATGCTCGTGCTGCGCGACTGTTTCTACGGGGTCCGCCGCTTCAGTGATCTGCTCGCCCATCTCGACATCTCGCGCGCCGTCCTGACGGATCGGCTGACCGCTCTCGTCGAGGCCCGTGTCCTCGTCCGTGTCGCCGACGGCGGTCATCCCGAGTACGAGCTCACCGAGGCCGGAAAGGCGCTGTGGCCGAGCATCTATGCGCTGTCGCAATGGGGTGAGCAGTACGTGTCGCCCGGCAGTTACCCGGGCCGCGTGTTCTCGCACGCGGAGTGCGGAACGCAACTCGATCGTTTCGGGCGATGCCCCGACTGCGGCACGATCCCGGGCCCCGAGGACCTGGTGGTCGCGCCCGGGCCGGGGGAGGCCGTCCGTCCCCGCAGCGACGCCGTCGCCGTGGCCCTGCGTGCACCCCGCCGGATGCTCACTCCGCTGCGTCCGCGCAGCGACGCCTGATCGGCGCGACCCTTACGCCGCGACGGGCAGGGCCGGTTCGAACGTCGCCCGCACCTGCAGCCATTGGGCGAGGATCTGGCATCCGGTGAGCCCGCTCGCATCGAGGGGTTCGCTGGCGTACGCGACGTGCCGCCCGCCCCGCGCATTGACGACGCGCACACCGCGCCAGGCGAGGCGCGGCGGTAGGTAGCCGAGCACCTCGATCGCCGCGGTCCGCAGTCGACGCAGGTCGGTGCGCCACTGCCGAGGGCTGACGCGGGTTTTGGTCGCGTTCTGGAAGCTGTTGTTGCGGATCAGTTCCCACGTTTGGGCGAGCCACGTCCGCAGCGCGCGAAACGACATCCACCGGGTGAGGTCCGCGATGTCGCGGACGTAGCTGTCTTCGCTGGCATTGCAGATCATGTCGTCCGGGTGCGCGATCCACTGGACCGGAACGGAGTCGGGGATCGGGGCGCCGTCGCCCGCGACACCGCGCCCGCGGCAGCCCGGCACCACCCCCGCGGGTTGCTCGGGGTCGGAGACGAGACCCACCGCGGAGAGGTTGTCGGCGCGCAGGGCGCCGGTGGCGATCTGCCCGAGCACCTCACGGATCACGGTGCATCCCTGCGAGTAGCCGATCAGCATGACCGGTCCCGGAGCGTCCTCCATGGCGTCGATCAAGCGGCGGACGCCGACCTCGGTGCTCTGCCGGTAGCTGAGCCCACCCGCGGCGACCGGCCCGTACGACGCCGGATAGCCGACCCACCGCGACACGAACCGGTCGTCGAGGGCATCGGTGACGTCACGCAACAGTCCGGAGACGTGGCGTCGGTGGTCATCGGGGTGGGACTCTCCGGTGCCACCGACGGCGAGAACGGTCACCTGGAACATGGCTCCCATCATGCCGACCGCGAGTAAGGATCCGTTCGATCGACCCTGAGAAGTTCCTGGCAATCGGACGCCGTGGGTTGTCACCCGATCGCCAGCGCGATCAAGGCCACCAGCGGGGGCACACTCTGCGACAGTGCGCCGACGACGCCGTCCCCGCGCTGTCGGCTGAGCGCCATCCGGTCCGACACGGCCAGGGCGATGCCGGCCAGGAACATGAAGAGGCAGGTGTAGACGACGAGGGTGCGACCCGGAGTGTCGTGACCCGCCCACCACAGGACGACGCCGGCGATGGCGCCGGAACCGAGGAACAGGTTGTAGAAGCCGACGTTGAACGCCCACAGATGGGCGGCGGGCACATCGCTGCCGGGGATGCGGAAGATGCCCTCGTGCACCGACGGCCTGCGGAACAGGACCGATTCCCACACGAACGCCAGCAGGTGCACGCCCGCGGCGACCAGTGTGGCGATCTGCGCGACGATGGTCACGGCGCACCCGACCCGGCCGTGAGTTCGACGCCGTACCGCTCGGAGACCTCGTGCAGCAGCCGGTCCATTTCCCCCGGCGCGTGCCTGTCACGGCCGACTGCGTCGAGATCACCGAAGAAGCGGCTGTGGGATGCCCCGGCGGAGACGAGGAGGAAGCCGGCGGACTCGGAGAGGACCGTGAACGTATTCATCGTTCCCGCCTCGATGGCGAGGGTTTCCCCCGCCGCGAGTTCGTACCCGGTGTCTCCGGCCTGGACCAGTATCCGGCCGCGCAGCACGTGGTAGGACTTCGACCACGGCTCGGCGTGCAGTGGGCCGTCCGGTGYGGTCCGGGACGCTTCGACGAGGAAGACTTCGTACGCCCCGCCGGTGTGATCGCCGCCGACCAGGAGCGTGATGTCGGCGTCCGGCGCGGTGAGGCGCCTGCCGTCGCCTGCTCTGTTTACGTGAACGTGGGTGGACATACTGCGACGGTAGGACCGGTGCAC
>NZ_JBFUGT010000148.1:0-15605 GCF_056402775.1 Rhodococcus sp. P3_B8 | reverse complement strand
GTCAAGGACAGATCGTCCTTGATATCATTCAGGCTTGGAGCCCAACCAGTGGGCAATAAATCCTCCTACCAGTGCCAAATATGACACCGCCAAGTTAGTCCACTTATTTGTTGAGTATTTCAACATAGTTATCCGATCTTGCATAATGCGAATTTCGAGGCTCGGTGAACAAATGCAGCCAAGCCCCACTAATTCGATATATGTTGGAAACACTGCACGGGTTTATCTCCGAGTAAAGCACCGCGAACTTTGCTGCATTCAACGCGCCTACCCTATTTATAGGGCAGGCGCGTCCTCCAAATCTAGCGCTCAGAGTCCTCCAATTCGCCCAGCATATCCAAGTAGAGCCGCAAGGACGCGCGAATTCCCGGCTCCTGATCGAAGCTGTTGGGTCCCGGTGTATACCTGCTCGAACTCAGGCCCTGCTGCTGACGTTCCTGAATTGCCAAGTCTTGAATGTTGGTGACGTCCCAGATCTTTATCAGTTCGTCGACAACGTAATCTTCACCTTCTACGGCATCTTCGTGCACGAACCACTGACAGAGCATCTTGGTCCTCGTTGCAGAGACCGGAATCGTGGTCGCGACCATGCCGTAGTCCGGATGAAATCCACCCCAGGCATACCCCGGCTGGGTCATAAATCCAGCTCCAAACTCCGTTGGTATCGCAACACCATTGTCGAACTCGCCGAGCAGCTTCTTCGAAACAAAACTTCCATCCATCGATAAAGAGTCGAGTTCAGATTTCACCGGAATGACAAGACCCTGTACGACCTCGGGAACCATATCGCGATCATAATAATCAGACATTTCTTGAGCGTTCAAAACTACACAAAATTCAGGGTGCACACTAGGGCAGTGGTAGCATTCGACGCCATTTTCGAGAAGGAGTTTCCAATTCGCTTCAGCGTCGTAAACTATTTCGTGGGCAACCTTCAGGCGAGTCGGCCCGATCAAATCCATATCGGCCGCGCTTTTCTGATCAATCATTGAAGCCACCGGCTTAGGCGCCTCGTCGGCAAGGCAAACAAAGATGAAGCCTTTCCATACGTCGACGTGAACTTTATAAAGGCCAAAGTCCGCGTAATCGAAGTTTTCACCGTCGGGCTGACGAGTTGCTGTTTTGAGTTCACCGTCCAGGGCATAGCTCCATGAGTGATACGGGCAAACCAGACGCTTCCGAACAGACCCCGTCGGCTGGTCGCACAGCCGAAGGGCGCGGTGCCGGCAGACGTTATGAAACGCGTTCACGGTGTCATCTTCATCGCGAACCAGAAGAACGCTTTCGTTCGCCAGGTCGAAGGTGAAGTAGTCGCCACGCTTCGGGATCTGCGAAATATGGCCCACGTAAATCCACTGGCGCGCCCAGACCTTGTCAAGCTCGGTCGTGAAATGCTGCGGGGAGACGTAGTACTCGCGCGGAAGGCTGGTGAAGTACTTCCCGTGATCGAGAGTGGTCATTGGGCCTCCTAAGGGGTTCTGCGGGTGTGAGATACGCCATTGTTCACCCCACGCAGCATCCACTTGACCCACACCGTGTCAGAAGTTAGGGGATAGAACCCGACACTATGTCGAGCGACGTCCGGCTTGTTGCCGATATGTACGTCGGATGTTCCAGCGAGGTTCTTATGTCCATGCTATCCGGCTCTGTCATCACGTGGGCGCTTTTACCCGCTCGGCGAATCGTTCCATCAAGAACCGAGCGGTACGAGGTCAAGACTCAAGCCCGTAGGCGTGACACTGTGTCAGCACATGCCGGATCAATGCATGACAGCAGGAGTATCGGAGGAGCCGCATCGATCTGGGACGCTGGTCGGGGCTAGAGGAACGGTTCAAATAGTCTTTGCGATCCGGCGCCAAGTGATGTGCGCGACCACGCGACGTCGCTCTGTTTGCAGGAAACCCCTAGCGGTGGTGAACACCTCGGAAGATGGGATCTAATGTGACCGAGTCGGTCGAACTGCGGGTCGTCGATGTAATCGAGGAGACAAGCGATGCGAAATCGTTCGTCCTCGAAGCTCCGTCATCACTTTCATACAGGCCTGGACAGTTCCTGACCATCGAAGTCCCGTCCGATTCCAATGCGGGGGGTGCTGCGCGATGCTACTCATTGTCCAGTGCCCCTCACGAATCGGATCTACTCAAGATCACCGTTAAACGCGTTCGGGACGGGTACGGATCAAACTGGATGTGCGACAATGTAGAAGTCGGCCACACCCTGAAGGCGCTCCCGCCTTCAGGCCTGTTCACTTCTCGTCAGACATCTTCTGATTTATTGCTTTTCGCCGGAGGTAGTGGCATCACCCCTGTGGTGTCCATCGCAAAATCTGCGCTTGCACTCGACTCAGGCGACGTAGTACTCTTTTATGCCAATCGAAACGAAGCATCGGTCATATTTGCCGGCGAATTGAGTGAGCTTGCGGCTAAGTATCCTGACCGACTCTTGATCGTTCATTGGCTCGAATCAGTCCAGGGCATTCCGACTGTGACTCAGCTCAAGAACGTCGTACGACATTTTTCTTCTTACGATGCCTATGTGTGCGGACCGGCACCCTTTATGGCTACTGCGCTGACAGCTTTGGATCAGCTGGGCTTCCCACGCGAGCGTAAACATCACGAGCGATTTATCTCGCTCGATGGAAATCCATTCGATACGAACGTGGCAGCGTACAAACGCAACTCGTCGGAAACCTCGATTGAAGCCATCGACTCAATAGTTTCAGAACCGCCAACTCGATCATTCCGCGTATCCGGAAAAGTCGGTGATGTTTCGTTCGACCACAATGATTGGCCGTCCGATCAGGTTCTGCTGGACTTTCTGCTCGAGAAGAAATTGGCCGCACCCTTTTCCTGTCGGTCAGGTGAGTGCAGTTCATGCACATATCGAATCGTCGAGGGAGCCGTTAACATGATCGGAAACGACGTCCTCGACGACGAAGACCTGAATGATGGCCTTCGTTTGGCTTGCCAGAGCCTTCCTGATACTGACGAGATCTCCATCTCATACGACTTTTAACCATTCATGCAGTGCCCAATCATTCCAGAATCAATTCGTTGGAGGTAGCAGTGAGAATCGGTGTACCCCGTGAAATCAAGAACCACGAGTACCGGGTGGCCATCACTCCGGCAGGCGTGCACGAGCTCGTCGGTCGCGGTCACGAAGTATTCGTCGAAACGCAAGCCGGTGTGGGGTCGACGTTCTCCGACACCGATTTCAAAGCATCAGGCGCACAAATTTTCACCTCGGCCGACGAGGTCTGGGAGTCCGCCGACCTGCTGCTCAAGGTCAAGGAACCCATCGCCGAGGAGTACTCGCGGCTGCGCAAAGATCAGGTCTTGTTCACTTATCTCCACCTCGCCGCGTCCAAGTCGTGCACCGACGCACTTCTCACGTCGGGAACCACGTCGATCGCGTACGAAACAGTCACCGCGCCCGACGGATCCCTGCCGCTTCTGGCACCGATGAGCGAGGTCGCCGGACGCCTCGCGCCGCAAGCAGGGGCGTACCACATGATGGCCAGCGGCGGCGGCCGCGGAGTGCTCATGGGCGGCGTGCCCGGAGTGCGCCCCGCAAACGTCGTGGTCATCGGAGCAGGCGTGTCGGGCCGCAACGCGGTCGCAATCGCCCACGGCATGCACGCCAATGTCACCGTCCTCGACCTGAACGTCAAGGCTTTGCGTGCGATCGACGATCTATACCACGGCACCGTCAAGACCGTCGTCTCCAATGCATTCGAGCTCGAGCAGGCAGTACTGGCCGCCGACCTGGTGATCGGTGCCGTTCTGGTTCCCGGCGCGAAGGCCCCGAAGTTGATCTCCAACAGCCTGGTTCAGCGGATGAAGCCGGGCTCGGTCCTCGTCGACATCGCGATCGATCAGGGTGGCTGCTTCGAGGACTCGGTTCCGACGACGCACGCCGATCCGACCTACCGCGTCCACGAGTCGGTGTTCTACTGCGTCGCGAACATGCCGGGCGCGGTGCCGCGGACTTCGACTTACGCGCTGACCAACGCGACGTTGCCCTACGTCGTCGCCATCGCGGAAAACGGTTGGGAAGCCGCGTGCGAGGCTGATGCGGGTCTGAAGAACGGGCTCAGTACTCACAACGGCGCTTTGCTGTCGGAAGCGGTTGCGGCAGCGTTTGCCTGATCAGGCATCACTCGCAGCATCCGGCGGGCTCTCGTGTGCCCCGGCACGTTAGTAACTCACGAAGGCATGCGACATGGGAAGTCTACATGCAGTCTTTCAACACGAACGCTGCCGTCAGATACGATCGATCACCGAAATCAAAGGAAATAGTCGTTTGAGCAGGCTTTTGCACAAAGCGTCGTAGACGATACGGCGCTTTGTGCTCGGCCTTGCGTGAACTACCGTGGCGATGGCTTTTTTAAAAATGAGCGGAAAGAATGCATCGATCACTTGAACGTAACGAGAGTGTAGTAAATCTTCCGCCACCCACGGTCGATTCTTGGGGTTGGCAAGTATATGCCCGGTGTCGCGACCACGACCCTACGGCCTTCTTCGAGGCTGACGATGCATGTGAGGTTGTGAGGGACGGCGGTGTTCATGTTCCTCCTTCTCACGGTCAGTCGGGTTCGGGCGGACATGAATTGGCTGTACCTGACCAGAGTGTCTTGGGGACGGTTCGGTCCAAGGATGCTGCGAGCTGCGTTGCCGAGGCTGCGTCAAATGGTCGTTGGTCGTGACTCGGTCGAGGGTCCCGCTTGTGACGTAGACCCGATAGGAATTGAGTACTCACGCTGGAAGAGTGCTAACTCTTTTGGCTAAGTAATCTAATTCTCGGTGTGCCGTTCCGGGCGCTGCGGCCGAGTGCACCCCAAGCCGCCACCAGGGTTGGGGCGCAACCAACGGCTCGGCTCTATGTCGGCGGTGTGTCGAACTGTCTCCACTCGTGTGCCCAGCGCCGCAACCGGTTCCGGTGGAACAGTCTCTGTGCGGCCGTAAGGAGCACGACGGCACCGGACGTGAGTGCCCAGAGCCCGCGGGCGGCGGTCACGGCGAGGACGGTGTTCTCCCCGCCGCTCGGGATGGGGGCGGTGAGGTTGCCGTCGGCGTCGACGCTGAGGGTGACGGTCTGACCGGCCTGCGCAGGGGTGTCGGTGGGCACGGCGGCGACGTGTTCCCCGTGGGGTGTGGTCCAGCGGGCGCGGGCGGTGTTCTGGGTGCCGGCGGGGCGAATCGCGTAGTCGGGGGTGTCGGGGCGAGGTAGGTGTCCTCGAGCAACACCGCCGGGACGTGGTGGACTCCGGCGCGCAGCGCCTGGGCTGGCTGTTCGAGCCGGGTATGTGTCGCGGTGCCGAAGGCGGCGGCGAGGGGGATTAGCAGCAGGACCACGGCCGCGGTGAGCAGGATGAGGGTGACCTCGAGTCGGTCGCTGGGGCGCATCAGGTGGTGGCGGCTCCACGGGTGCAGCCGCCACCACCGGATCGGCGCGGCCACCGGCCACCGGTACCGGTGCCGGTTCCTGCCGACGCATGGTCACCTCCCGCAGGATCTCTGCTTCCTCTCCCTTCGATTGTGCGACGAAATCGAAAGGCGGTGTTTTTCCAACGTTGCTCCGTGAGGAGCCTCACCGGGGGTGTTCAGGCGGAGCGCATTGTGGATGTAGTCCACGACTGCCTTGAAGATGAGTTCGCTCGGGCTTGCAGTGCTGGCGCTGCGCGAGTTCGTCGGGTTTGTTGCTCAGTGGCAGTGGCAGTGGCAGTGGCAGTGGCAGTGGCAGTGGCAGTGGCAGTGGCGGTGGCGGTGGCAGCCGCAGTCGGGCTTGCCGTGTGGGGAGCGCGCGCTCGAGTCCGGCCTCCTGAGGAAGGGGCGGCTGCCGCCGGCCGTCTCAAGCAGGGCCGGGCCGGCGGCGCGTTGCCGCGCTTTGCGGGCCGAGTCCGTCGTCAGCGTCATGTCGTGCTCGGCCTGCGACCGGTGGCGGCACCTTCGCGATCGCCGCTCGAATGGGAAACAGGGGTACAGGTATCGCCCACCGACCTCGTCTCCGGCGATGTCACCGCGTTCGCGCAACCGGCTGGCGGGCCGCGCCAGTTGCTGTCGCGCGAACGCAGCGCGTCGGTGGTGTGCTGGGCGCATCTGGGTGGCCACCGACCGCACGATGACAGCCGAAAGCTCCGGCAGCGTTCCCGGTCGCGGAGTGTTTGTGCAGGTCGGGTCGCATACCGGGCCGGCCGGTGCTTATGCTCGATCTCGGAAGTTTCGCCGAGCGAAGAGGTGCAGCAGCATGGCCCGAAACAGCGGCAACAGGCCGGTCGGAGGCCCGGAGTTGACGGTCGGTGTCCGGGTGTTGGTCCGCAGGAGCGCCGAGGCCGATCTCACCGGTGAGGTTGTCGAGGATTATGCAGTGGTGACCGATCCGGGCGGTGGTGGGCATGAGTGGGCGCCGGTGCATCGGTGGGCGGTCGCGCTCGACGACGGGCGGCTGGTTTTTGCCGACACCGAAGACCTGACTATCGATCCGGGCTCGTACCGCTCCGCCCCGAACCCGAACCCGAATCCGACCCCGGACCAGGATTCGGCCGTGCGGACACCCGGCCGACACCGGGGAGAATGATCGGCGGCAGCCGCTTCGTGGCCGGTTCTGGGCGGCGTCGAACATCGTGCACACGAATTGCGCTAGCAGTCAGTCGACTACATGACTGACGTGGATGAGTTCCTCAAGGGGTACGTCGATCTCACCGCATGATCTGTCGGGTATGCCTCAGTCGTCGCATGCCGCACCGGACGTGTTTCGTGCTGTGGTGCTGTTCGGAACTGACGTTTCTGGCTTACCGTGTCCGGTATGAGAGGTGATGAGGCGCGCGTGGCCCGGGACTTCGCGGGGTGGTTGTCGTCTCAGGGGTGGCTGGTCCGTACCGAGGTGGATGTCGTCGACATCGTTGCCGAGAAGGACGACCACCGGCTCTACGCCGAGGTCAAGGGTGCGACGACCGCGCCGGGGTTGGATGTCGATACCGCGATCGGTCAGCTGGTGAGGCGGATGCCGAGCGAGGCGGATCAGTCGGTGTTGTTTGCGTTGGTCGTGCGGGACGAGCCTGGTTCGGTGGAAGCTGCGGTGCGGGCACCTCAGCGGATTCTGGATCTGTTGGGGATGGCGCTGTATGCGGTCGATGAGGACGGTCGTGTGCGGCAGCTCTTCGGCCGCGCATGAAGATTGTCCTCGGTACGGGCCGGCCACGGCCAGCAAGTGGCCGGTAGCATCACCACGTCCCCCGATGGCGGGGATGGGGCGGTAGCTCAGTCGGTTAGAGCCGTGGACTCATAATCCATTGGTCGCGGGTTCGAGCCCCGCCCGCCCCACCGCGTCGCCGGGCGAAGGGTGATGGCCGGCGGCCGCTCCGGCGGGGCAAGTGTGTGCGATGCAGTGACAGTGGCGGATGCCGCTCAGTCTGGAGGTGTCCAGGTTGTCGGATGCTCCGACGTTCTCAGGGTGCAATCCCCGGCAGATCAGCTGCGTGGTCGGCGAGGCGGCTGCGGTGGTGGTGGACGAGGAAGCAACTGGTGCCGGAATTCGTCGGTCTGCTGGGGAGGACGCGGGCGGCGAGTTCTTCGCCGGGCAGTTCGAAGGATTCGGCGGTGTCGGTGGACTCGACGTCGACGAGGGGGGATTGGGTGTCTTTCCGGCTGGCGGTCAGTTGTTCGAGGGACGTGTCCGTCTCGTCGGATTCGGTGACTCGTGGCGCGTCGTAGTCGGTGGCCATGCCTGCTGCTTCCACATGCGCTGGGTTTTCGGATCTGCCAGATTCGAGGGTGCGACGGCGCGCCACGCCCTCAGGTATGGCGTGCTGTAGCTAACCTCTTGGCGCGGTGAGGGATCGTGAGGCGCCGGTCCGGCTCCACACGTTGGGTTTTGCCGTTGTTGGCGTCGTTGTCTGGGGCGGCAGGTCGGTGCCGGCTTCTCCCATGCTGTCAGGGCCCGTGTCGGTGTTCGCACTCGCTAGCTTGCTCTGACGGGAGCCGGGACTGGGAGACTTCTTGTCATGCAGCAACTTCTCGCCGATCACGAACCTCTCGTCACCGTGGTGATGGGTGTGGTCGTCGTGGCGCTTGCCGCAGCCGCGGTGTGGACGATCTTCCGCTGACGGCACCGTGCCGGATCGTATGGCGGCGATCCGCCCCCCCAGGAGCCTGCGGGAGAGCTCGGCCGCCGCCTGGGCGACCAGATTGTCGGCAGTTCCCGCCGAAGTCGGTGTCCGGGTCTCAGAGCCCACGAAGAGCTGCTCGACCTCCTCATGGACAGTCGTCACTTGCCGGACCTTTCGAATGGGTTGACGGTGCTCCGCGCGGCGGCGCTGCGGGTGGGGGAACTGCTCGATTGCGAGCTCGGCAGCGTCGTTGGCTACGGCCCGGCCGGGACCTTGCTGACGGTGCCGCTGGGCAAACTCGCGGCCGAGCGCATGGCGCCGCTGTCGGCGGACACTGTCGCGGCGTTGGATATCGAGATACTCAGAACCCGCGTGGCCCATGGCTAATGCTCCCGCGACGACGCCGCCGGCGCCTGCCCTACGCCAACATCTGCGAGACCTGTGGCATCTTCGTCACCGGACCTGAGTTCCGCGACGCGCTCGAGGTGCAACGCACCGACACTCGAAGCCGAAGTCCGCGGACGCAGTTGGTCCGACGAAGGCGCCGGCACCACCGCTCCGTCGACGCCCTCACCGACCGCTTCCACCGGCTCGACCGCTGACTCCAGAGCGCCAATCCCACTCGACGGCAAACCGTGCCCCAGCGACCGACGTGAGGATCTGCGCCGCTGGGAGCTAGGCGAGGCCCGGTCAGCATGCGGATACAACTAGCGTCTGTGCGGGAGGAGCCCCGCCGTCATCGCCGCGCTACAGTTGCCCTGACGTGCCTTGTCGGTGGAAGGGTCCGTTGGCGCTGGATCCGTCCCATACGGGTCGAGATGATCCTCACGCATGAGAATGCGGATCTGCAGTGGGAGACACAACGCGCCGAAATCTATAAGACGCGAAAACGGCTATGCTACCGCTCGTCCTGATCTGACCAGGGGATGCTGTATACCCCCGCGTGCTCCTACAGGCCGAAGCTTTTCGCGAAGCGCTACTTCGGTATTATTGGATAATACCGAGGTAGTACATTAATGTATCGATTCGGACCCATGCCGAAGGTGACAAGGATATCCTCAAGCGGAGCGCCACCGAATGGCTCCCATTTGAGTGCGAAATCGAGCAGGGCCTCTTTCTCGGAAGTCATGTGATGTTCCTTGGTGTGAGTAATACGACTTTGTGGGGTCATGCGCACACAGTGGACACGGACGCCTCTGGATCTCGGGAAGAAAATTGATAGCTGCGCAACAGTCAATCCGAAGTGCCCTATCTACTTACATGCGGCCAATGCAGTTGAGGTGGACGACGCAATCGGTCTACCAAGGGGTTGATACCAAAAGGCTCTAGGACTTCGAGACTGACCCAGTATGCATCATGCGAGGGGTGTCCGAGTCAGACGCAGTCGCGGTGGGGCTCGATGAGGCGAGCGCATCTTGCAATGTGGCCATCGCACCTACGACTTCTGCCTGCGCAGCAAAACTCGTAGGTCGCTCGGGATCGACGAGGAGTTCACGGTCGGGAAGCCCTGCCGGTCAGAGCTTGCTGCGAATGTGGATCTGAGAACTATGGTGACTAGGCCGCTCGTCGCCCGGTCGGTCGATCGACCGACCGGGCGAGTGACAGTGTGTCGTCCTCTTGTTGGTAACGATGGACACAAGGTGGATGGAGTTCTCTTGAAGTGAGTGGCACTCTTCTCATTTAGAAGGTTAGTAAACAAGGGGAGCGGACTGCGGAACATCGTACCGTCGGAAGGGAAGAACTGGCGGCTTCGCCTTGGCGGTCGGCAGATTCGGCCCTCGGCCGCTGAGTTAGCAGTTTCTCTAAATCCGCCTCGCAGGAAGGCGGACAGTGTGCAACTAGATTGGAGCGACTGTTGAGCGTTCCCGTCGAGCTTCGAGTCGTCGAAGTTGCCGAGGAGACCGACGACGCGAAGTCGTTTATATTCGAGTCCTCGTCACCGATGAAATATAAGCCCGGCCGGTTCTTGACAATTGCCGTTCCATCTCGTGCTGGCGAAGTGGGTCACACGCACGCCAGCGATCAGAGACCAACTCGATGCGACAATTGCCGAAATGGGACTCCTACTACTCGGCATGTCGCTCGGCCCCGTAATGGGGATAGTCGGAGCCAGTCCACTTGTGCGCAGGTTGGGAACTCGTACTGTCACGGTCGTCGGTGTGATTGCTATCGTGACCGGCGTATGCGGGCGCCATAATACTGGCACGACACCGGCGTGAACTAGTCGTGCGCTGGAGCGTGGTCATGGGCGCCACCGGCCTGGCATTCGTCGTGTTTTCTCCGACGCCAGCGGTGCTATGGGGACTTGGTACGGCGCTCGGATTCCCGGCTGCCGTCTCGGCAGCAAGCGACGGCAGCCGGTGGACCGTACGGCGGCGGTAGGCGCTGTTGCGGTGTCAGGTACGACGGCACTACTTGTAGGTCCGCCTCTATTGGGGTTCTTGGGAGATCACTACTCGTTACGTGGCGCAATGAGCGTGATTTTGATGCTTATGGTTTTTGCTGCAGTCGGTGCATCCTCAATGCGGTCGAAAACAGATCCAGCGCAGCGGACCCACTTCCTCTCGTGATTCGCCAGCTCGAGCCCTATTCACAACCTTCAGAATGGAAAGGGTGGCCACCCATGATCACTCGACCCCGAGCCCCACTTCGTCACATCTCGGCTGCCTCGCTCGATCCGCGGCTGCTGGTGCTCGCCGGTGCCGCGGCCACCTCGCTGACCGGGAGCTTCATCAAGTTGTCTGGGGTGAGCCCCTCGACGTCGACGTTCTTCCGGTGCGCGTTGGCGCTGCCGATTCTCGGATACATCGCGCTGCGCGAATTTCGGCGCCACGGCGGCGTCTCGCGGCGGGTGCTCGCCGCCCAGGTCTTCGGCGGGATGATGCTCGGCGCCGACTTCGCTTTGTGGGCGCATTCGATCACCATGATCGGTGCCGGGATCTCCACCGTGGTGGTCAACGTGCAGGTCGTGGTCGTGCCGCTGTTGGCCTGGATCTTCTTCCGGGCCACCGTGCCGGTCCGGTTCGTCGTGGCGGTGCCGTTCCTGTTCGCCGGGGTCGCCCTCGCCGGCGGCGTTCTTGGCGGCAGCGGCGACGGTCATCGATTGCTCCTCGGTACCCTGCTGTCGCTGGCGGCCGGTGTGGCCTACGGCGTCTACATCTTCGTCATCGGCCGTGCGGGCTCCGCGCACCGCGCCTCGTCCCAGGTCTTTGTCTCGACCATCGCCGCGGGTGTCGTCGGCACGGCCGTCGGATCGCTCTGGGGAACAGTGGATTTCACTCCCGGCTGGTCAGCCCTGGGGTGGCTGGCGACGCTGTCGCTGAGCAGTCAGTTGGTCGGGTGGGTGCTGATCGGCTTCGCCCTCCCGCGCCTCGCCTCGGAGGTCGGTGCGACATTGCTGCTCGCCCAGCCGGTGATGGCGATGGGTTTTTCGATGCTGCTCGTCCACGAGCGTCCCAGCGTCGGGCAGTTCGCCGGCTGCGCCGTGGTGATCGTCTCGGTGTGGGTGGTCACTCGGTCGCGGCCCTCCCACCGGCGCCCGGGCACGGCGGCCGCCACCGTGCCCGGACGCCGTCCAGAACGCCTAGTGCTCTGAGCCATTGATTGTTTCATGGAGCCCAGCGTCAGAGAGTCTCGACAGTCCATATCTCGAGTTCATCCCTCTCACCGCGGAGTGGATTGGCGCCATAGCCACGGGTGTAGTGAGTGTCGCCCCCTCTGGTGATACGAATTCAGCAGCGCTGGTAGCGCGCGTGCAACCCCGGGCAGCATTTGTTTCGTCCCTCACCGTCCACTCAATTGATGCACTTCTTCCAGCTCGGCCGAGGCGGCACGCCGTAGCCCGAAGCCGGCTCGGAAGAGTGGGTCGGTGGTGTCGAAGGGTACGTCCTCGCGCGAGGCCTCGATTGCTGCCATCGACGAGGGCAGGTCGAACGGAAGGATTCCCGTGAATGCGGCGCGACCTGCGAGGGCATCGAGTACGATCGCGTCGCTCGCGCCGAAGTCGGCGACGACGACGGCTGCGGGTTCGAGCAGCGGTGTGAGCACCGCGGGCCGCTCGAGGTACACCGACACGAACACGGGCGCCTGGGCAGCGTACCGGTGGATGCGCGCGACGACCGGGTCGGGGAAGTCGAGCGAGCCGCCGCGGAAGAAGTTGTCGCCGAGCGAACCCCTGCCCGGTTCGAACGGAGAGTCGAGTCGGACGATCACCGCGTCGGCCTCGGCGGGGTCGTCGACGACGATGAGACCGGCCGCGACGGCGGTTTCGGCTGTGACGCCGTCGAGGTACACACGCGCTCCGGCGGCCAGCACAGTCTGGTCGTCGTCGGCGAGCAGCACGAGCGAGGCGTGCTGGGCGGAGAGACCGCGTTCGACGAACACCGGTGAGCCGCAGACTTCGCGGGTGGTATCGGTGTCGATGCGGCGATGCTCGAAGGCACCGAGCTGGAATTTCTCGCGAAGCAATCGCCGTGCCGACTCGTCGATGCGCGATTCGGCGATGCGGCCCGAGTCGACGAGCTCCTCGACGAGGGCGGGATTGCGGTCGCCGCCGAACTGGTCGACTCCCACCTCGATTGCGATCGCCGCGCGCTCGAGCGGGGTCAGGTGCTCGAGACCCCAGCCGTTGGGGCCGAACTGCAGGCCTCCGATCGCTTCGGATTCGAGGAGGTTCCAGTCGGTGACGACGATGCCGCCGAAAGCGAGGGTCCGCCGCAGCAGGTCGCGCACGACTGGCGCGTTGAAGGCGAAGCCGACCTCCTCCCACGAGGTGCCGACGGGCTTGCCGTAGTACGTCATGACTTGTGTGGCGCCGGCGGCGAAGGCTTTCTCGAACGGGCGCATGTGCAGTTGCTGCATGCCGCCCGGGTATATCTGTTCGGGGTATCGGGGGTCGTGCGCGTCGTCACCGTTCAGTTGCGGTCCGCCGCCGGGGAAGTGTTTGACGACCGCGGCGACCGAGTTCGGGCCGAGCTCGGCACCGCCCCGGAGGGCTTCGATGAATGCGGCCGTGAGCTCGGCCACGCGCTCGGGATCTTCGCCGAAGGTGCCCGAACCGCGAGACCAGCGGGGCTCGCTGAAGATGTCGGCCATCGGACCGAGGAAGACCCGGATGCCCATGGCGAGGAGTTCACGGCGCATGGTTTCGCCGTAGGCGCGTGCGGCGTCGAGGCCGCCGATCGCGGCGATGCCGGTCGGGTCGGGCCAGCGCGAGAGGCTGTCGAGCGCCTGTCCGGTGAACAGGTTGCTACGGAGCCCGTGTCGAGGATCGGTCGAGAGGGTCACGGGGATACCGAGTCGGTTGTCCTCGGCGATGGCCTGCAGGGTGTTGTGCCACTGGGCCACGGTGACGCTGTCGTCGCCGCCGAGCACGTTGAAGTGGCTGATGCCGCGCCGGCCGGCGTAATGCTCGGCGGCGGCAAGCGCGTCGGCCTCGCTCAGGCCATCGCCGGCAGGCGCGGTGGACGGGTGGAACATGAGCGCTGCCTTCTCGGCGATGGTCATGCGGGCGAGCAAGTCTTCGACGCGTCGGTCGACGGGCAGCGCAGGATCGCGGTAGTCGTTCATGGTCTCGTTTCGGTTAGTCGGGTCAGCGGGTGGAGCGAATGGCGAGCAGTGGCACGAAGCCGCAGAGCGTGAGCACTGCACTGAGAATGAGAAGTAGCGGGTAGTTCGGGTCGCCGTCGCCGATGCCGAGCAGTAGGGGGGCGGCGAAGGGCATGATCGAGTAGGGCAAGGTGACTGCGATGTTGGTGACGCCGAGGTCGCGGGCCGAGGTGGCAGGATCGTTCATCGTCGCGACCGCGAAGCCGATGTAGCTGCCGTAGAGCACGCCGGTGCCGATGCCGGCGACGAGGCACACACCGAGCAGGAGCATCGGCACCGTCTCCGCGAAGGCGGTCACGAGGAGGCCGGCGCCCACGATGATCGCGTCGATGGCCAGCACGAGCTTGCGGCGACCCGTGCGGTCGTTCAGCCAGCCGGCGATCGGCGCCGAGATGACGGCGAGGATGCCGGGAATCACGTAGGCGAGGGTTATCAGGTGCGGTAGTTCGGCCTCGGGCGCGTGGATGCGGTCCTGCAGGATGTAGACGGTGTAGGTCGCGATGACACCGAGCCCGCAGCAGATCAGGAACAGCGAGGCGAGGAGCTTGGCGAAGTCGGGCGAGTGGCGCGGGTTGATGTAGAAGCTGCCGAGGAACTCGCGGAAGTTGAACGGCTCGATGTCGTCGTCGGCCGGGGTGTCATCGCGGAACAATGCGAGGAGCAGCGTGGAGAACACGACGGCCACCAGCACCGGCAGGCCGAACTGGGCGAGGATGTTCGACGGGAACCACTGCACGAAAAACACGCCGACTACGACCGCGGCCGCCGAGGCAGTGCCCGACAGCGAGCCGACCAGACCCTGCTGCCGCGCGGGGATGTGGTCGGGCACGATGGCGAGGGTGGCGGCGATGGCCGCGTTCACGAACGCCTGCATGATGATCCAGCCGAGGAGCAGCAGCGGAATCGAGTCGCTGAGCCCGATGATCGCCGCGCCGACGATGGTGCCGGCGAGGCCGACCACGATCCAGGGCCGCCGCCGTCCGAAGCGGCTGCGGGTGCGATCGCTGAGCCGGCCGAAGAACGGGTTGGCGAGCAGCGCGGTGAGCGTGCCGATGCCGGCGGCGATCGAGTAACTTGTGGTCTTGCCCTCGGGGTGGATCTCGGAGATGCGCAGGGCCAGGGTGACCGAGGCGGGCAGCATGATCGACATACAGATGCCGAACATGGCCAGGGCGTAGACGGAGAGGAACAGCGAGCCGACCGGTTTGGGGGCGGTGGCGGTGGCTGTTTCAGGGGTGCTGAGGGAAGCGGACACGGGGATCCTCGTCATAGAGCGTCGCGGTCGGAGGTCGCGGAAGCGTTACCGGAAGCGTTACCGGTAACGTTTCCGGTAGGCTGTCTCTGTAAGGTAGGCCACAACGAATAGGGCGTCAAGCCTCGATGACTGGAAGGGGTCCGATGGCACGCAAGGTGAGGCTGAGCGACGTCTCGCGGGCGGCAGGCGTGGGCCTGGCGACGGTGTCGCGCGCGCTGGGTGACCATCCGGACGTGAGCGAGGCCACCCGCGAGCGTGTGCGCGGCGTCGCCCGCGAACTGGGCTACCGCCCGTCGGTCACCGCCCGCGCCCTGCGTTCGGGCGGGTTCCATGCCATCAGCGCGATCGTGCCTGATGCCGGCTGGGGCTGGTGGGAGCCCGTCATGCGCGCCGCGTTCACGGCCGCCTCGGCCGAGGGCTACCAGCTCATGGTGCACCCCGTCGCGGGCATCCCAGGCGGCATGGCCGCCATCGTCGAGGGTCTCGCGAACGTGCCCACCGAGGGGGTCATCGTCATCAGCGTTCCCCACCAGGATGCCGTGCGTGAGGCTTGCGACCGCATCGCCCTGCCCGGAGTGGCGATCGACGATACGAGCCGGACGGTGCGTTTCCCCACCGTTTCCCCACGCAATCGTG
>NZ_JBFUGT010000147.1:0-15798 GCF_056402775.1 Rhodococcus sp. P3_B8 | reverse complement strand
CCGCGACGTCTGCGCCGAGAATCTGCGCGTCCGGATTCGCGGGTTCGCTTCCGTCCCCGCCGAGTTCGAGCCGCAGGGGGCTTCCCCGGTGGTACAGCCAGATCTCGGCGCTGCGCACGCTGTGCCATTCCGACTGCTGTCCGGGCATCAGCAGGAACAGGATTGCGGTACCGGCCGCCCGCGGTCCCGGGTAGTCGCAGGGCAGGCTCCCCTCCGGGATCGTGACGTCGCTGCGCCACGTCTCGCGGTACCAGCCGCCTTCGGGGTGCGGTGCGAGGTCGAGGGTGCGGGCCCATTCCGGCAATTCCGTCATGGCGGCCATTCTGCCGCCTGGCGCCGCGTCCGGGGGTGCGGTTGCACCACCCCTGGGGTGTCTTATCTCGGACGGCCGGAGCCGCGAGAGTCGTAGGTGTTCAGAAAGCGGGGGCACGAAATCCCGCACACCAGCGACGAACAGGAGACAACATGCTCGGAATCATGCTCGGACTCGGCGGAGCCGCAATCGGACTCGGAATCGGCGTCATGGCCCTCGGGGTCGGACTCCTTCTCAGTGACGCGACGATCAAGCACGATGTCGGCGAACTCCCCGACTGACTCCATGTGGGTCGACACCCGTCGGGGGCGGGTGCGGGCGCGAACAGCGGCCCGTACCCGCCACCCGCTGGCGTGGTTTCACTCGGTTCTGACCCGCAAACGCGGTGTTGCCGCCCAGACGCCGCCTGCCAGTGCCGGGGAGGTGCTCGAACGCCTCGCCGACATGCCGCTCAGCGTCTGGACCTACGGTTTCGATCACGATTCGGTGCGGCACCTGGGCCCGATGGCGCAGGATTTCGCCACCGCATTCGGTCTCGGTTCCAACGACCGACGGATCGCGATGGTCGACGCGAACGGGGTGTGCATGGCGAGCATCCAGGCCCTGTACCGGCGGGTCATCGCGCTCGAAGCGGAAGTGGAACGCCTGCGGAGGTAGCGTCCCCGTCCGGTGCCGCATCCCGGCGTCCGCCCGGCCGCCACCAGTTGGCGTTGCCCAGCAGATACATCGTCGCGGGCACCAGCACCATCCGCACGATCGTCGCGTCGATGAGGACCGCCGTCGCGAGGCCGACGCCCATCATCTTCACGGTCACGTCGCCGTCGAGTGCGAACCCGGCGAACACCGCCACCATGATCGCCGCCGCGCTCGTGATCACCCGGCCCGTGGATGCCAGTCCCTCGACGACGCTCCGGTGCGAGTCGCCCGTGTCGAGCCAGCGCTCCCGTATCCGGGAGAGCAGGAACACCTCGTAGTCCATCGACAGTCCGAACAGGATGGTGAACATCAGGATCGGTACCCAACTCGACACGGGAAGCGCATGCGGAAGGCCGAGTAGCTGCGCGCCCCAACCCCATTGGAACACCATCACCATCACGCCGTAGGCGGCGGCCACCGACAGCAGGTTCATTACGGCGGCCTTCACCGCGACCACCGGTGCACGGAACACGAACGTGAGCAGCACGACGGACAGTGCGACGACGAACGCGATCACCAGCCACAGCCGTTCGGCGAGGCGGGCGGAGATGTCGGCGAACGTCGCGGTGAGTCCGGTGACGTGGACGCCGTCGGCGGCGTCGGATCGGATCCGCTGCAGCAGTTCGGTGCTGCGGGGGTCGCTGGGGCCGGTGGTCGGCTGCACCGAGATCAGCGCGGCCGTCGCGTCGGAGTTCAGTAGGACGGGCGTCACCGACGACACCCCCGGTTCGGCTGCCAGTTCACGCGCGAGGGCCGGAAGTTCGGCTGCCGGAATCTTGTTCAGGTCGACCGCCACCATCAGGGGTCCGTTGGCGCCGGGCCCGAACTCGGAGTCGATCAGGTCGTACGCCTGACGGATCGTGTTGGCGGCCGGCGCGCTACCTGCGTCCTGCGGCCACGTCCGCATGCCCAGAACCGGAGCGGCCAGGAGCAGCAGCACGCCGAGCGCCGTCAGGGCCCACAGCCACGGGCGGCGGCTCACCCGGATCGCCCACCGTTCCGTCAGCGGCGACGTCGTGCGACGTTCGGCCCGGGCACGGGACCGCTTGCCCAGCACCCGCGTGCCCGCCAGCCCGCACAGTGCGGGCACCAGCGTGACCGAGGTGAGCATGACGATGCCGACCATCGCGAACGTGGCGTAGCCGAACGACGCGTACATCGGCAGCCCGGACAGTCGCAGCCCGAACAGGGAGACGAGGACTGTGGTGCCGGCGAAGATCACCGACGTCCCGGCCGTGGAGTTGGCCGCGGCGACGGCGTCCCGCACCGACATCCTGGACCGCAGGCCTTCGGTGTACCGGGTGACGAGCAGCAGCGCGTAGTCGATCCCGACGCCGATGCCGACCATCGTGGCGATGGTCGGGGCGATGGTGCTGATGCTGGTGAACCCGGCCATGATCGCGATGAGCCCCGACCCGATGCCCACGCCGACGAGCGCGACGGCCAGGGGCAGTCCGGCGGCCACCACGGAACCGAACGCGAACACCAGGATGATCAGCGCCAGGACCATGCCCACCGCCTCGGCGGTACCCGACGGCTTGGAGATGTTCTCCGGGACCTGCCCGCCCAGTTCCACCTGAAGTCCCTGCGCCTGAGTGTCGGCCACCGCGGCGTCGAGGGCGTCGACCCCTTCGCTGCCGTGGAAGTCGGTGACCGGGATGCGGTAGTTGAGGCTGATCACCGCGGTGTCGGAATCCTGGGACAGGCGGGGCGGCGACACGGAACTCACGCCGGTCACCTCCGCCAGCCTGGTGCCGAGATCGGCGAGGAGCACGGGGTCGAGCGGGCCTTTCTCGGAGTGCACGACCACCCGCGCGTCCGCTCCCGACATCTCCGGGAATCGCTCGGTCAGCAGATTCGTCCCCTGCTGCGACGGCAGACCGGGCACGTTGTAGTCGTCGTGGTTGGTTCCGCCGAACGCGGACGCGGCGGCAAGCACCAGGACGAGCAGCGTCAGCCACGTGGCGATCACCCGCCAGGGACGGGTGGCGGCAGCCGAGCCGAGGCGCGCGAGCAGGGAACTCATGGGGGAGCCTCCAGGAAAGCCGGTTGGTTCTGTCGCCTCCGACTCTGCGCCCGGCGGCTAGTGGCCCACTTGGAACTCGCTTGGGCGGGTTCGGGTGCGCGCGGCCTCCACCCAGGCCGGGCAACCGCAGCGTTCGGCCAGTTCGAGCGCCGCCGCGTAGTGCCTGCGGGCGTCCTCGGGGCGGCCGAGGAGCATCTCGAGGTCGCCGAGAATGGTGTCGACGGGGCCGACCGCGAACGCCGCCGTGTCGCCGCCGCCGATCTGGCCGCTGTACGGGCTCAGCTCCGCGTGCACCGCGGGCGCCTCGTCCCGCTCACCCAGCCCCGCGACGACGATGCCCCGCAGCGACATCATCAGGGAATGGAAGAAGTCGCGGCGGACGGGGCGGAGGTGACGCCGGACCTGCCGCGCCCGGTCCGGTTTGCCGTTGTCGAGGAGTGCGAGGGCGTGCAGATCGGCGATCACGTCCGTCGCGGCACTGTCGACGGTCTCGATCACCGTTTGGAGTTCTCCGGCGCGTCCCTCGGTGAGCCGGAGCGTGAACAGCGCGAGGGCGAAGACGCTGTCCGCGTCGAGGCCCGCCCGGGTCATCAACTCGTGGCCGCGCCCGTAGTGTCGTTCCGCCGTGGCCAGATCGCCGGTGAGGTGTGCGACCATCGCGCGGCTCATCTCCCGGGTCGCCTGTGCCTGCTGGAACTGATACCGGTCCGCCAGCTCCGACTGGATGCCCATGTGATGCTCGATCGCCGGGATGTCACCGTTGCCGGACGCGATCTCGGCCAGCAGGTGGTGGCCGAGCATGGTGAACACGGGAAGCTGCGTCCGGTCACCGATCCGGAGCAGCTCGTCGCCGATGACGTGGTGGCCGAGCGTGCTGGTCGGGGAACCGGTGCCGGCGTGGACGGCGCAGAGCACCAGCCCGAGCAGCACCGGATCGTCCAGGTCACGGGCGAGAGTCTCGGCCTCCCGGACCGCGGAACCGGTGCGCTCGTGGTCCTCCGCCCCGATCTCGTGTACGAGGGTGACCAGCAGCCGGCACCGCACCGCCGGTTCCAGTTCCTCGTCCCGCAGCAACGCCTCGATCTGATCGACGACGGCCGTGTCCACTTCGCCGTATCGCCGATTGATCCACGGAGTCGGGGTGTCGACGAACGCGAGCGCCCGGATCGCCAGGTCGGTGCGTCCCGCGTCCCGCGCGAGCGCGAGAGCCCGGTTCCGTGAGCGGGATCCCGCCAGTCCGATGCCGGCGGCGAGTTGCGTGCGACTCAGCTCGGTGAGGATCTCGACGCGCTCGTCCACGGACGCCGCCGCGTCCGGCGGCAACCGGTCGGCCGCTCGAAGGGCGTTGTCGAGGAAGCCGATCTCCGCCTCGTGGGCATAGCGGTCGGCGGCTTGCGCCGCGGCCGCGACATTGTGGTCGAGGGCCTGCCGTGCGGTGGCGGCCGACAGCGCCTCGGTGAAGTGGTGGGCGAGAGCCGCGACATCGTGCGGCCGCAACTCCTCGAGTGCCGTCCCGACCCGCGCGTGCCAGCGGCTCCTGCGCAGCCGGGTGAGGTCGGAGTAGAGCGTGTCGCGGACGAGGGCGTGCGTGAACCGGACCGTCCCGGCGCGTGGCTCGCCGAGAAGACCGGCGATCACGCCCGACTCGAGGGCGTCGAACACGGTGTCCTCGTCGACCTCGGCGGCGCGGGTGAGGACGTCGATGTCGGATTCGCGGCCCACGACCGCGGCCAGCCGCAGGACGGACACGGCGAGTTCGGGGAGACGGGCGATCCGCCGGCGCAGGACGTCCCGCACCCCTTCCGGTACCTCCGACGTGGCCACCAGTTCGCCCTCACTGGCCAGGAGCCGGGCGCTCTCCTGCAGGTAGAACGGGTTTCCGCCGGTCCGGTCGGCGAGCGCGCGGAGGGTGTCGGGATCGGGGTCGCGTCCCGCCACCTGCCGGATCAGCTCCGCCGAATCGCCGGGTCCGAGTCCGCCGAGGCGGATGCGGGTCGGTTGCAGCGCCGCGAGATCGGCGAAGCAGCTCTCCAGGTTCGGGTCCACCTCGTCCGGGCGGAACGCGAGGAGCAGCAGGATCGGCGACCGCTGCTGCGCGAGCCGCACGAGGATCGACAGGGTGTCCTCGTCGGCGCGGTGTATGTCGTCGAGGACGACGGCGAGAGGGCCGTGCTCGCGGACGGTCCCGATGTAGTCGGCGACGGCGCGGTGCAGCAGGAACCGTCCGCTCGGATCGTCCGGTCGCGCCGCGTGCGAACGGTCGTCGGAGAGCAGGGGTGCCAGCGCGTCGGTCTCGGCGCCGGGGTCGACCGTTTCGCGCAGTGCGCGCAGGATCTCCACCCACGCCCAGGCGGGTGGGGCGCCGTCCACTTCGGGGCAGCGACCCACCGCCACCTGCCACCCCGCGTCGTGCAGTGTTCGACGGAACCGGCGCAGCAGGGACGACTTCCCGGATCCGGCGTCGCCTCCGAGGAGGACCACGGGGGTGCCGGGGTCGGTCATCAGGTCGGTCAGGGTCGCCAATTCCTCGCTGCGGCCGAGGAACCAGGGGTCCGGCGTCGTGTCGACCGGCCCGGCGGCGAGGGCGGGTGCGGGTGCGGCCGGGACGGTGCCGGTGAGGATCTGTCGTTCGAGTTCCGTCAGGGCGGGACCGGGGTCGAGGCCGAGTTCGTTCGCAAGCCGGCCGCGGGCCTCGCGCAACGCGGCCAGGGCGTCGGCCTGTCTCCCACTGCGGTGCAAGGCCAGGGCGAGCAATCGCCAGCCCTCTTCCCGGAGCGGGTGGTCCCGGGTGAGGGCCTGCGCGTCGAGCACGGTGCCGGCCGCATCCCCGCTCGCGACGGCCGCCGACACCAGACGTTCGCGCGCGACTACCCGCAGTTCCTCGAGCCGGGCGATCTCGGCGAGAGCCCAGTGCTCACCGGCCACCTCGGCGAATGCCGGTCCTCGCCACAGGCTCAGCGCGTGTTCGAGATCCGCGCGCCCGGTGTCGGCAGCCGACCGGATCAGGGTCTCGAACTCCCACGCGTCGACACCGGACGGGGGCAGGACGAGCGCGTAACCCGGGGCCCGGCTCACCAGGACGGTGGAGTCCGCCCGGGGCGCGCGGTGCGGCTCCAGCGCCCGCCGCAGATTCGAAATGTATGCCTGAAGTGCACCGACCGCCCGCGGTGGGGGAGCGCCGTGCCAGAGGTCGTCGATGAGCCGATCCACCGGCACCACCTCGCCGTGCGCGACGAGCAGTAGCGCGAGCACGGCGCGCTGGCGGGGGCCGCCGAGGTCCACCGCCCCCGATTCGTCCTCCGCCTCGAACGTCCCGAGTACTCGAATACGCAGCATCGTGCAGCAAGCGTAAGCACTAGTGGCCTCCAAGTCCTCTCCAAGACGCCGAACCGACCCTGAATGCATGACTACGTCAACTGCTCACACAGTCCGTCCCGACACCCGCGAGATGGTGGTGGTCCACAACTGCTTCCGTCGGCAGTTCGCCGCGCTGCCCGCACTCGTCCAGGGTGTTCCCGCCGGAGACACCGCCCGTGCCGGGGAGGTGGTGACGTTCTTCGCGGAACTCGCCACGGCCCTCCACCACCATCACACGAGTGAGGACGACCTGCTGTGGCCGAAGCTGCTCGACCGCGCGCCCACCGACGCGGCGCTGGTGCTGCGGATGGAGGAACAGCACGAACGCCTCTCCGAACTGCTGTCGCGGGCGCAGTCGCAGGGCGCCGCGTTCACGGTGGATGCGGTGGACGGCGAACCGCTGGCGAAGACACTGACCGCGCTGTCCGCCACGCTCGACGAGCACCTCGGCGAGGAGGAACAGCGCATCCTCCCGATGGCGGAGCGGTTCATGACGCTCGCCGAGTGGCAGGAGATGGGCGACCGCGGCCGCGCGTCGATCCCCAAGGACCGGCTCCTGGTGTTCCTCGGCTTCATCCTCCAGGGTGCGACCCCCGAGGAACGCCGAATGTTCCTGTCCGATATGCCCTTCGCGGCCCGAATGGCGTGGTCGATCCTGGGCCGCCGGGCATTCCGCAAGGACTACCGGCGGATCTACCGCACCGAACCGGCCGCCTTCTGACGCCGAATCACCCTGCGCCGCAGCCGGCCCCGGCTGGTGCGCTCCCAGAGGCTCGGCGGTGTGCGTTCGGGATCCATCAGTTCGTTCTCCGCGAGCGGACTGTCCTCGTCCTCGACCGTCTCCGGCTCGAACTTCTCGAGCGTCCGGCCACCGCCGCGCAGCGCCTCCACGGTGCCCAGGAACGACGACGTCTGTGCCAGCGTGTCCTCGAACAGTGTCGCCGGAACACCGAGGTGCTCGCAGACGAGCTGACGGCGAATACCGAGAATGGTCCGCCGCAGCTCGTCACCGTTCGCCGTGCCGGCGGTGACCTCGACTGCCAGATCGCACTCGGTGTCGAACCCCATCGACCGGTTGTTGAGGTTCGACGAACCCACGCGCAGGAGACGGTCGTCCATCACCAGCACCTTGGCGTGGACGTAGATCGGCTCACCACCCGCCGTGACGGGGTAGTAGACGCCCAGCCGGTTCCCGGTATCGGCCTGCCACAACAGGTGCAGTAACCGGCGGCGGGCGCCGTCCATGGCCTTCTGCTCGAGCCAGCCGTCGGCATTGCGCGGCAGTACCAGCACGATCTCCGGTCCGTCCGGTTCGCGTAGTCGCTCGGCGATCGCCTCGGCGAGGGTGCGGGAGGCCAGGTACTGGCTCTCGATGTACAGCGACCGCTCGGCGCCCGCGATCGCAGCCAGATACAGGGCCTCGATCTCCCGGACCTCGTCCCGGTCGGACAGTTCCGGCAGCGTGCGCGCGATGCCCACGTCCACGGAGCGCATCGCCGGCTTCAGCCCCTCCGGCCACGGCGTCCTCCCCGCGACCTCGTCGACGGGTGCCAGATCCTGCCCCGTTGCCGCCTTCCACCGGGTGCGGGCGAGCTCGCCGATGGCCTTCGCCGCGTCACCGTCGACGGCGGTCGTCGCGTCGTGCCACGGCCCGTACCGCCTGCCGTTCGGCTGCGTCCGGTAATGGTTGCGGTCCCGATGTTCCGGGGTGTCCCATCGGTCCACGGTCATGTCGATGCCGCCGCAGAACGCGAGCGCGTCGTCGATGACGACGATCTTCTGGTGGTGCGCCGAGCCGACCGGGTGGGCGGCGTCGAGTTCGAAGTGCAGGCGGCGGTCGGTCACCCAGTTGACCACGAAGATCGGCGTCATGCCACGCCCGATCGCGGTGAAGGCCCCGATGTTCCATTTGAGCAGGTAGATGTCGAGATCCGGGCGTTCCCGCGTCAGCCACGCCAGGAACCGGCCGAGCTGGTTGGGGCCGTCGAGCGTCTTCTCGTCCGGCTCGAACTTGATCCTCGTGTCGAAGTCCCAGCCGATGAGAATGATGCGTCTGCGGGCCTGCAGCATCGCGGACTTGGCATGACGGAAGTAGTCCGCCGCATCGACGATGCACGCGAGACGATCGGCGTGGGCAACCTGCCAGCACGTGTCGCCGGGAGTCAGGATCGGGCCGTCGTCGCTCATGTCTCTTCTGCTCCCCGTCTCGTTCGTCCGCCCGTCCCCTGCGGGTGGACGATTCACAGTACTGCGCCACCCCCACCCAGCTACCGTTGAGAGGTGCGGAGGTGGTGGCGCATCGTGGCGTTGCTCGCACTGGTCAGCGTGCTGTGGGCACCAACTGTCGGTGCGGATCCGCTGCGGGCCGGATCGAGCCCCGGCACGGTCGTCGCCTCGTCCGAATTGCCGGCGGAGCTCTGGCTCCGCGGAACCGGCAGTGCCTACCGGATGACGTACCTGACCACCGACCGGCACGGCATCACCCCGTGCACCGGAATGGTGTTCGTGCCGCCCGGTTCACCGCCCGCCGGGGGCTGGCCCGTCATCGCGTGGGCGCACGGAACGGTCGGGGACTCCGACGCCGACGCACCCTCCGTGACCGGGGTCGACAGGGAATCCTCCGACTACGTGAGCAGCTGGCTGCAACTCGGTTACGCCGTCGCCRCCACCGACTACGTGGGCCTGGGCACCCCCGGGGTGCCGCCCTACCTCGACGGGAAGGTCGCCGGGCGCAGCGTCGTGGACTCCGTGCGCGCCGCCCGCGAGGTCGACGCCGACCTCTCCGCCACGTGGATGGCGGTCGGGCTGTCCCAGGGCGGGCAGGCCGCGGTGTTCGCCGCACACGCCGCCACGTCGTACGCGCCGGAACTCGACTACCGCGGGGCAGTCGCCAACGGGGTGCCGTCGAACATCGAGATGGTGGCGAACTGGAGCGGTCCCTCGTTTCCGCCGCAGGGCCTCGCCGGACTCACCGTGTACATCTCGTACCTGATCGCCGGGGTCCGTGACGCGTATCCGGAGCTGGACATCGACAGCTATCTGACGCCGGTCGGGAAGCAGTTCGTGGACGCTGCTCCCGAAGTGCCGTTCCGGCAGTTCGCGGCCATGACCCGGAACGTGTCGGTGGCGCAGATGCTGTCGCGGGCACTCGACGTCCCGGCGCTGCAGGACGCGCTGCGCGAATATCTCGCGGTCCCGGTCGCGGGGTACGACCGTCCGCTGCTGCTCGTGCAGGGGGTCACCGACGCGTCGGTGCCGATCCCGCTGACGGAGAAGCTGGTTTCCGAGATGCATAGTGCAGGAACAGCTCTCGACTATCGGGTGTACTCGGGTGGTCACTTCGGCAGCATGTACCAGGCCGGCCCCGACCAAGCGGCGTTCATCGCCTCGCTGATCAGGTAGGGCGCGCCGATCCGGCCGGCACGCCGAGGTGCCGGGTGAGCTCGCGGGCCGCGGCCTGCCCGGCCCGGTTCGCGCCGATCGTCGACGACGACGGTCCGTAGCCCACGAGATGAATCCGCGGATCCGACGCCACCTGGGTGGCCAGGCGTCCCGTCATCGTGATCCCGCCGCCCGGCCCGCGCAGCCGCAGCGGGGCAAGATGATCGAGTGAACTGCGAAACCCGGTGCACCACAGGATCACATCGACCTCCAGTTCGCGGCCGTCGGACCACCGGACGCCGTCCGCGGTGATCTCGCTGAACATCGGCTGCCGCGCCAGCACCCCGCGTTCGCGGGCGGCGCGGATCGCAGGCGTCACGGGCAGGCCCGTCACCGACACCACCGAGCCCGGCGGCAGCCCGCGACGGACCCGGTCCTCGACGAGAGCGACGGCGGCGCGGCCGATCTCGGGCGTGAACGGCTCGTCCCGGAACTCCGGCGGGCGGCGCGTCACCCAGGTGGTGGTCGTGACGCGGGAGATCTCGTCCAGCAACTGCACCGCCGAGATGCCGCCGCCCACGACGAGCACGTGCTGTCCCGCGAAGTCCTGCGCCGAGGAGTAGTCCTTGGTGTGCACCTGGCGGCCGGCGAACGACTCGGCGCCGGGGTACCGGGGAATGAAGGGGCGTTCCCACGTACCCGTCGCGTTGATCAGACCGCGGGCCGATACGACGCCGCGGTCGGTCTCGATCCGCAGACGCTCGCCGCGGGCACACACCACCCGCGTGTGCACGGGACGGTGCACCGGCAGTTCGAACTGTTTCTCGTACGTCGCGAAGTACTGGGGAACCGCGGCCGCCGCATGCACCAGTGCGGCCTCCGGGTCGTTCGGGTCCACGCCGATCGTGTCGGCGAAGCCGAGCCCGGGAAGGTCGTGGACACCGTTGACGGTGCTCAGTGTCAATGACGGCCACCGGAACTGCCACGCGCCGCCGGGCCCCGGGGCGTGATCGAGCACCACGAAACCGGATTCCGGTTCCACCCCGAACCTGCGCAGATAGTAGGCGGCAGACAGCCCCGCCTGCCCCGCGCCGATCACGGCCACGTCCACATCGCTGTTCATGTCGGTCCTCACCTCCCCCCTCACAACTACCGGAGAGCCTCGTGTGTTCCGGCCGATTCGGTTGTGGTTGGCTGACAGACGTCCAGTCGGGTGGGCAGGGGAGAATTCGTCAGTGGACAGCAATCACGAAGAAAGCGAGTGGACATGATCGGGACGAGTCGTGACGGCGACGTCTTCACCCTCGAACTGCAACGCCCCGACCGTCGCAATGCGTTGAACACCGAGATCTGCGAACTCCTGCGGGAGGAAACCGAGAAGTCCGTCACCGACGGCGCGCGGGTGATCGTCCTCACAGGGCAGGGCAGCGCGTTCTGCGCCGGCGCCGACCTGTCGGGCGACGTGTACGCCGACGGATTCACGGACACCCTGCTCGAGATGCTGCACACCATCGACTCGGTGCCCGTCCCCGTCATCGCCGCGATCAACGGCCCCRCGATCGGCGCGGGCAGCCAACTGGCGCTCGCCGCGGATCTGCGTGTGGTCGCTCCCGAGGCGCGCTTCGCCATCCCGGCCGCCAAGCTCGGCATCTCCGTGGACCGGTGGACGGTGCACCGTCTGGCCGCCCTGATCGGCGGCGGACCGGCACGAACGATCCTGCTCGGCGCGGAAGAGGTCGGTGCCGACGAGGCGCTCGCGCACGGCCTCGCCAACAAGCGCGGCGACCTCGCCGTCGCGCGGCAGTGGGCGCACTCGATCGCGCGCCTGGCGCCGCTGTCGCTGCAACACCTCAAGATGGTGCTCAACGACGACGGCACCCAGAGCCCGCCGCCGCCCGAGCAGCTCGCGGCGTTGCATGCGGCGTGGAAGAGCTACGACGCGCAGGAAGCGCGCGCCGCGCGCGCCGAGAAGCGTCCGCCGGTGTTCCGGGGTCAGTAGCCGCTCGCCGCACCTTTCCCGCACGCGTGGTTACAGTTGTCGGGGTGAAAGCGAAGAACGCCGTGACGACAGTTCTGGCCACCGCCGCCCTCGGGTGGCTGACGCGGGCCGCGTGGGGGCTTCCGTCTCAGATCGGTGCGTCGCGCGCCAAGGTGCGCCCGTACGCCGCGACGTCGCCGCGGTACCGCGACCGGCAGTTCCACAACACCGATCCGAGCAGCACGATGATGCCCGGATCGGAGACCGGGATCGTCAAGGCACTGATCACGCGGGGCGCCGCGGGCCGCCCGCGCAGGCCGATCCCGCTCGCCACACCCCTCGCGCCTGTCGAGGCCGCCGACGCAGCGGTCACCTGGTACGGCCATTCGAGCGTGCTCGTCGAGGTCGACGGGTACCGGGTGCTGGCCGACCCGGTGTGGAGTCATCGGGTGTCTCCGTCCGCGATTCTCGGTCCGTCCCGCATGCACCCGACCCCGGTGCCGCTGGCCGACCTGCCCGTTCTGGACGCCATCGTCATCTCGCACGACCATTACGACCACCTCGACATGGCCACCGTGCAGCAACTCGCCGCCACCCAGAAGGCGCCGTTCGTCGTTCCGGTGGGGCTCGGTGCGCACCTGCGTCAGTGGCGGGTGCCGGAGGAGCGGATCGTGGAACTCGACTGGGACGAGTCGACCACACTCGGCGAACTCACGCTCACGTGCACCGAGGCCCGGCACTTCTCCGGCCGCGGGCTGGTACGCAACACCACCCAGTGGGCGTCGTGGGTGCTCGCCGGACCGAACCGGAAGGTGTTCTTCGGCGGCGACAGCGGGTACACGCCGCGGTTCGCCGACCTGGGCCGCCGGTACGGACCGTTCGATCTCACACTCCTGCCTGTTGGCGCCTACGACACGCGGTGGGCCGACATCCACATGAACCCGGAGGAGGCGGTGCAGACGCACGCCGACCTCAACGGCGGCGACGGCACCCGTGGACTGCTGGTTCCGGTGCACTGGGCCACGTTCAATCTCGCGTTCCACTCGTGGTCCGAGCCGATCGTCCGGTTGCTCGCCGCCGCGCAGGACAAGGGCACCCCGGTGGCCGTCCCGATGCCCGGACAGCGCATCGACGCGTTGAAGCCGACGGCCCAGACACCGTGGTGGTCCGCGCTCGGCTGAGTCCGGCGCGCATCCCCTCCGAGCGAAGCCGCGTTGCGTAGCCTTTGACCATGGCATACGACGAAACGGGCACCGACTACGTTGCAGTCGTCGCAGTGGAGGGGCTGACGGCCGCCCAGGTGGCGGAGCGGGTGGCGGCAGGCAAGACCAACGACGTGCCCGATCGGGCCAGTCGATCGGTACGCGACATCGTGCGCGCCAACGTGTTCACCCGGATCAACGCGATCCTCGGTGTCCTCCTGATCATCGTGCTGGCCACCGGTTCGATCATCGACGGCATGTTCGGCCTGCTGATCATCGCCAACAGCGGGATCGGCATCATCCAGGAAGTGCGGGCCAAGCGGACCCTCGACAAACTTGCGATCGTCAGCCAGACCAAGCCGGTGGTGCGCCGCGACGGGGCCGCCGTCGCGATGGCACCCCGGGAGGTCGTGCTCGACGACATCATCGAACTCGGCGCCGGCGACCAGATCGTCGTCGACGGTGTCGTGGTGGAGGCGATGTCCCTCGACATCGACGAATCCCTCCTCACCGGTGAGGCCGACCCCGTGCACAAGGACGCCGGCCAGCAGGTGCTGTCGGGAAGCTTCGTCGCGTCCGGCAGCGGCTGCTACCGCGCCACGAAGGTCGGAAGCGACGCGTACGCCGCCAAACTTGCGGACGAGGCCAGCAAGTTCACGCTCGTGCACTCGGAATTGCGCAGCGGTATCGACAAGATCCTGAAATTCATCACGTACCTGATGATTCCGGCGGGACTGCTGATCATCTACAACCAGTTGTTCTCCAGCGGCGAGTCGATCCGGCCTGCGCTGAGCGGGATGGTGGCCGCGCTGGTCCCGATGGTCCCCGAGGGACTGGTGCTGATGACGTCGATCGCGTTCGCGGTCGGGGTGGTCCGGCTCGGTCAGCGGCAGTGCCTCGTGCAGGAGCTGCCCGCCATCGAAGGTCTCGCGCGCGTCGACGTGGTGTGCGCCGACAAGACCGGAACGCTCACCGAGAACGGCATGCGGCTGTCCGAACTGCGCTGCGCCGACAGCGCCGACACCGCACCGTCCCGTGCGGCCCTCGCCGCGATGGCGGCGTCCGACCCGCGGCCGAACGCCAGTGTCCTCGCGATCAAGGAGGCGTTTCCCGACGACCCCGGGTGGGGTGACGCCACGGCGGACGCACCGTTTTCGTCTGCCAAGAAGTGGAGCGGACAGTCGTACGGCGCCCACGGCAACTGGGTCCTCGGTGCGCCGGACGTGCTGCTCGACCCCGGCAGCGACATGGCCCGGCAAGCCGAGGACGTGGGGTCCTCGGGACTGCGGGTGCTCCTGCTCGGCAGTTGCGACGTTCCGGTCGACCACCCCGCGGCGCCGGGCGCGATCACACCCCGGGCACTGGTGATCCTGGAGCAGCGGGTGCGTCCCGACGCCCGCGGAACCCTCGAGTACTTCGCGAGCCAGAACGTCACGGTGAAGGTCATCTCGGGGGACAACGCCGTGTCGGTCGGTGCGGTGGCCGGATCGCTCGGACTGCCCGGCGGCGACCGTCCCGTCGACGCCCGCGAACTGCCCGACGACCGCGACGCCCTCGCCGAGACCCTGGAGACGTCCACCACGTTCGGCCGCGTGCGCCCCGATCAGAAGCGGGAGATGGTGGGGGCCCTGCAATCTCGCGGGCACACCGTCGCGATGACGGGCGACGGTGTCAACGACGTGCTCGCCCTCAAGGACGCCGACATCGGGGTGTCGATGGGCTCGGGCAGCCCCGCCACCCGCGCGGTGGCGCAGATCGTGTTGCTGGACAACAAGTTCGCGACCCTGCCCTACGTGGTGGGTGAGGGCCGCCGGGTGATCGGCAACATCGAACGCGTCTCGAACCTGTTCCTCACCAAGACCGTGTACTCGGTGCTGCTGGCGTTCCTCATCGGCATTACCGGTGTGCTGTCGCAGATCTTCCACTTCGAGCCCGTGCCGTATCCGTTCCTGCCGCGGCACGTGACGATCGCCGCCTGGTTCACCATCGGCATTCCCGCGTTCATCCTGTCGCTGGCCCCGAACAACGAGCGGGCGCGCTCCGGTTTCGTGCCGCGCGTGATGCGTCTCGCCGTGCCGTCGGGCGTGATCATCGGTGTCACGACGTTCATTTCGTATCTTCTCGTCTACGCGGGACCGGATCAGACGGAGACGGAGAAGGTCCAGGCGGGCACGTCGGCACTGATCACGCTCATCATGATCGCGATGTGGGTGCTGGCGGTGGTCGCGCGGCCGTACGTGTGGTGGAAACTGGTGCTGATCTCCGGATCCGTAGCGGGATATCTCATCCTGTTCGCGTTGCCGTTCACACGGGAGTTCTTCAAACTCGATCCGACGAACGTCGGAGCCACCACGTCCGCTCTCGTCTGCGGGCTCGTGGGAGTGGTTCTCGTCGAAATCGGTTGGTGGGTGACGGGCCGCCTGCACGGTGAGCATCGCCGCCTGTTCGCCGCGCCGGAAGACCTGCCGGGCGTGCACTGACGCGAGTACCGCTCGCGACGATTCGAACGGTTGGCGTCGCCGAGTCAATGCTGTGAGACTGGTGGCACGGCGAGTGATCGAACTCGCGCGGACAGTGCGTGCGCATGCACCGGAGGAGGAAGAACGATGAGTTTCGTCGACACACCGAAGGGCCTGCTCGGCAAGGGGAGGGAAGCCGCTTCGCAGAACGCGGACAAGGTTCACGGCGCCATCGACAAGGCCGCCGACGTCGCGGACAGCAAGACCGGCGGCAAGTACAGCGACAAGATCGACAAGGCCGCCGACGCGGCGAAGAAGGCTGTTCCTCCGAAGGAGTGAACACTTCTCGTACAGACGCGCGTGGGCCCCGGTTCTCGGACCGGGGC
>NZ_JBFUGT010000146.1:0-15865 GCF_056402775.1 Rhodococcus sp. P3_B8 | reverse complement strand
GTTGAGCCGGTTCCAGAGGTTCACGGTGGCGATCGACAGGACCAGCGACGCGAGCGCCTGCTCGTCGTAGTGCCGGGCGGCCTCGTTCCACACGTCGTCGGGCACCGGGTCCGAACGGTCGCTCAACCGGGTCATCGACTCGGCCAGCGCCAGGGCCGCGCGTTCGGCGTCGCTGAAGTACGGAGCCTCCCGCCACGCGGCCACCGCGAAGATCCGCTCGTTGGTCTCGCCCTCCTTCTCCAGCTCACGCGAATGCATGTCGACGCACACGCTGCAGCCGTTGATCTGGCTCGACCGCAGATGGACGAGAGCGTGCGTCACCGGCGGCACGTCCGCCTTCGACGCTGCCGTTCCCAGAGCCAGCAGAGACTTCATGGCGTCGGGAACGATCCTCGCGGGGTTGGTCATCCGGGCTTTCATGATTGCCTGCCTCCAAAGGTATTCGGGTGATCTGATGTCACACCGGGTGATTTTCGTTCTCACTGACATGACGAACCGCGACGGCAGAATGTGACAGATGAACGACGACGAAGTTCTGGCACACCGCTTCGAGGAGAGCCGAACGCATCTGTCTGCGGTCGCCTACCGGATGCTCGGCTCGATCAGCGAAGCGGAGGACGCCGTGCAGGAGGGCTGGCTCCGGCTCAGCCGTGCCGAGACCTCGGATGTGGAGAATCTGCGGGGCTGGCTGACGACGGTCGTCGCCCGGGTGTGCCTCGACATGCTCCGCTCACGGAAGATGCGCAGTGAGGAGCCCCTGGACGTCCATGTGCCGGATCCGATCGTGAGCGAGCTGGACGGGGCCGATCCCGAGCACGAGGCGGTGCTCGGTGATTCGGTCGGACTCGCGCTGCTGGTCGTGCTCGACACGCTGACGCCCGCCGAGCGGCTCGCCTTCGTGTTGCACGACATGTTCGCACTGTCCTTCGACGAGATCGCCCCGATCGCCGGACGCACCCCCGCCGCGTCCCGTCAGCTGGCGAGCCGCGCGCGCCGCCGCGTCCAGGGGTCGGAGCCGGTTCCGGATGCCGACCTGACCCGGCAGCGCGAGATCGTCGAGGCATTCATGGCCGCCTCGCGGGGCGGCCGGTTCGACGATCTCCTCGCCCTGCTCGACCCGGACATCGTCCTGCGGGCCGACGGCGGCGCGGACGGATCCTCTCTCGTGCGCGGAGCCCGCGCCGTCAGCGAGCAGGCCCTCACCTTCGCGCGCTTCGCTCCTTTCGCCCGGCTCGCCCTGGTGAACGGCGCCGCCGGGGTCGTGACCGCACCCGAGGGAAAGGCCATGTCCGTCATGGCCTTCACCGTCTCAGGTGGGAAGATCGCCCGGATCGACATCCTCGCCGACCCGCACCGCCTGCAGGTTCTGGGGCTCTCTTCCGCCGGCGACTGACGACCCCGCAGGTAGCGGCGGTTTTTTGTGCCCGATCCTGGGGATCTGCGCCGTCCTGCCAGTACCATGGTGGAACAGGTACGCCCTCGAGCACGGAGGTCACCCATGGAGCTCGGCACCGTCACTTTCACCTACGACGGGCGGGTAGCCCTTCGATTCCAGCAAGCGCTCTCGCACTCGCCGGAGAAGGTGTGGCGAGTTCTCACCGACCCGCAGTACCTGAAGGCCTGGTTCCCCGCCGACGTCGAATTCGACCTCACCCCGGGCGCCGAACTCGTCTTCCGCGTGACGCCGGAGCAGGTGCGCCGATTCGGATTGCCCGCAGATCAGACCACCACCGGGACGGTCATCTCGGTGCATCCCGCGCACATCCTCGAATACCTGTGGGACGCCGAGACCCTGCACTGGGAACTCGTCCCCGACGGCAGCGGAGGCTGCTGGCTGACGCTCACCCACACCGTGGAAGAAGAAGAATCCGCCTACGCCCACGCCGCCGGCTGGCACGCGGGACTCGAGGTAGTCGAAGCGCAACTGGACGGCCGCGAGGTCGACTGGTCCCCGTGGGATCGGGCCGACGAACTCGCCGCGTCCTACCGCAAGACGTCCTGACCACCGGATTCACCGACACGGGAGAAGCGCGTATCGCGGGCAGCACAACCACACCGGCAGCGACCTTCGTGAAGGAGGTCACCGGCGAGGCGACGCGACGCTGGGGTGTACACGGCACCGACCTCGGCTGTCCCGCGCGCCTCGCCGACGGGAGAGTCGCGTTCTTCTTCGGCGACACGTTCAGCTCGCACGGCCGGCACGGCAGGCGGTGGCGCAGCCCCGTGATGTTGCGCTCCACCACCACCGATCTCCGGGGCGGCATCGAGTTCGACTCCGCGGCCGGCGGCCGGACGGCGCGGGAGATCCTGCCGAACGCGCACGATGTCCGCGAACTTCCCGACCGGGAATCGGCGGGCACCGAGTTCACCGTCGTCCCTGCCGACGCCGTCACGATCGGTGATCGGACGTATCTGYCCGTCGTCAGTGTGCACTCGTGGAGGTCACGTGCGTGGCCGACGAATTTCACGTATCTCGCCTGGTCCGACGACGGCGGCGAGAACTGGCACCGCTCACCCGCCCGCTGGGACAACCGTGGTGGGTCGCTCGATCAGCTGTGGACCATGGAGCGGCACGACGGCTACGTCTACGTCGTCTCGAGCGCGTTCGACCGCACCAATCCGGGTGGGATGATCCTCCGGCGGGTCCCCGAACCGTGCATCCTCGAGCCCGGAGCCTACGAAGAGTGGGGCTGGGACCGCGGCACGGGGTGGGCGTGGGGACAGCCCGCGACCCCGATCCTGCCGGGCCCCGTCGGCGAGATGTGCCTGCGACGGATCGACGGCACCTGGGTCCTCGCGTACTTCGATCCCGCCGCGTACGCGATCGTCACACGCACGGCGGAGCGCATCGACGGACCCTGGTCGGAACCGACCGTGCAGATCGCCGGCGGCGACTGGGGAGCGACGGACGGCACGTGGGCGCAGATCTACGGTGGATTCATCCATCCGGCGTCCACACTGGGCGAGCTGCATCTGTTTGTGTCGCAATGGAACACGACGACCGGTGACCCTTATCGCGTCCTGCAGTTCACGACTCGGCTGGACGCCGGGTAGCCCGCCGCAGAGTCACCCGACGAGTTCCGACTCCGTCCACCGGCCCTCGCCCTCCAGTTCCACACCGCGGGAATGGAACTGGTTGAGGGTGCTGCGGTGACCCACACTCACCACGATGCTGTCCGGGAGTTCGGTCCGGAGCAGGGTGTAGAGCGTGTATTCCAGGCCCTCGTCGATGGCCGACGTGGCCTCGTCGAGGAAGATCACTGCGGGCCGTGCGATCAGCACCCGCGCGAACGCKAGACGCTGCTGCTCACCCGGCGACAGGATCCGCGTCCAGTCGGCGGTCTCGTCGAGCCGATCCCCCAGATTGCCGAGCGACACCTTCGACAGCGCGTCGCGCACGACGTCGTCGGCCGCTGTCGGCTCCTTCGGATACGCCAGTGCGGTTCGCAGCGAACCGAGCGGCAGGTACGGCCGCTGGGACAGGAAGATGGCCTCTCCCGCGGGTCGCGACACCGTGCCGTCGGCGTACGGCCACAGATCGGCGAGCGTGCGGAGCAGGGTGGTCTTGCCCGAGCCGGACGGGCCCTTGACCAGCAACGACTGCCCGGGGGTCACGGTGAGCTCGAGGCCCTCGATGAGGGTCTGGCCCGTGGGGATGCGCACGTCCAGCTTCTCGACCTGGAGGTCGTCGCCCGACTTGCCGGTCTTCAGGATCGGAAGTTCGGCGGCGTGCTGGTTGTCGTTGGCCAGACCGTTGAGTCGGATGAGGGTGGCGCGGAAACTCGCGAAGTCGGCGTACGACTCACGGAAGAAGGACAGGGAGTCGTGGACCTGCCCGAACGCCTGCGACGTCTGCATCACGTCACCGAGCGACACCTGACCGGTGAACAGCCGGGGCCCCTGCACGAGGAACGGGAAGATGACGGCCGTCTGGTTGACGGTGAGGTTCCATCCACTGAACTTCAACGTCCGGAAGACGATCTGCCACATGTTCCGGATGACGTCCGCGAACCGTCCGGCAAGGGTGCGGCGCTCGACGTTCTCGCCGCGGTAGAACGCGATGCTCTCGCCGTACTCCCGCACCCGGATCAGCGCGTAGCGGAAGTTGGCGCCCAGTTTCTCGTTGAGGAAGTTCAGCTTGATGAGCGGCTTGCCGATCCAGAACGCCACCACCGTGGTCACCAGCACATAGATGTAGACGAGGAAGATCATCGCCCGCGAGATCTCGACGCCGAACACCGTCATCGGGCCGGACAGATCCCACAGGATCCCCGTGAACGACACGATCGACAGCACGGCCGTCACCGCGCCCATCGACAGCGAGCGGGACGTGGTCACGAAGTTGGTGATGTCGGCCTGAACGCGCTGGTCCGGGTTGTCGATCGCGTCGTCCAGGAACCGGTCACGGTAGTAGGCGCGGCTGTCGAGCCAGTCGTCGACGAGATGGTGGTTGAGCCACGTCCGCCAGTCGATGTCGAGGGTCTGCCCGATCAGGTACTCGATCAGGGCCCGCACCACGTGGACCGTCGCCAGAAGGGCGAAGACGCGGAGGAAGTGCCAGAACGCCGACTCGTCCAGGTTCTGGATCGAATCGTAGAAGTCGTTGTACCAGTAGGAGAACAGCACCGTCATCCGCACCGCGAAGACCGTCGACAGCAGCAGCACCGCCAGGATCGTCAACGGCTTCAGGCTGCGCCGCGGATTGAAGTACGGCGCGGCGAAGCGCCAGAACTGCCTACCCCATTTGGTGAACCGCGCGAGCAGTATCACTACGACGACGAACGCGACGACAGTCATGACGTAGGCCTTGAGCAGCCACATTGCGCTGTCCCAGACGACGTTGTTCCAGTCCACGACCCATATCCCCGATCACGAGGTGAAACTCACCAGAACAGATGGCGAAGTCTAACCCCGGACCTCGGTCGTCGGCGAGAGATACACGCAGGACACGCATCGACGCGCACCCACACGTCGCCCGATGTCCCATTTGGGCGGTTTCGGCCGCACAGGTGGGACATCGGGCAGGGAGAATGGGCCCCGTCGACGGGAGTCTACGAGTCCTTCTCGGGCTCAGGCATTTTCAGGTTGCCCTCGTCGTCGACGTAGTCATCGAAGGCGGTACCCGACACCGTGCCGTCGGAGCCGGGCAGGACGACCGTCTCGCGGGCGCCCGGCTCGTAGCGGGCGTCGATCTCCTCCACCTTCTTCTTGGCTGCGGCGAGCGCCTCGTCGTCGGGAAGGGGAACTTCGGTCTCGGCCGGCCGGCCGGTGTTCTTCTGCTCGGGTGCGTCTGCGCTCATAATGCACGTCCGTTCCGTTTCGGAGATTCCAGACCGACCATACGCCGCGGCCACCAGTTGGACTACCGTTCAAAACCGTTCGGTGGCAAAGGAATGGCGGAGTCGCTACTTCCGCGGCGGGAAGTGGCGGATGAGACCTTCCTGAACCACGGTGGCCAGCAACTCGCCTTCCAGGGAGAAGAAGCGCCCCGTCGCGAGGCCGCGGGACCCTGCTGCGACCGGCGACTCGGTGGCGTAGAGCGTCCAGTCGTCGAACCGGAACGGCCGGTGGAACCAAATGGAATGGTTGACGGTGGCCGCGACGATCCGGTCCAGCCCCCACGACAGTCCGTGGGTGGTGATGATCGAATCCAGGACCGTGGTGTCCGACGAGTAGCCCATGACGGCCACGTGAATGAGCGGGTCGTCGGGAAGGTCGCCGTCCGATTTCATCCAGACCCGGTTGTGGGTGAGCTTCTCCCCCGTGCCCTTCATGATCCACGACGGGTCGTTCGCGTAACGCATGTCGATCGGCTTGAGGGCGTCGACGAACATCTTCAGTCGATCCTCGTACCCCAGGAAGTGGTCGCCCAGTGGCGGCAGCGTGTCCGGGAACGGGACGTCGGGCACCTCGACCGCGTGCTCGAGACCCTTGCCCCAGTCCTGGAACGCCGCCAGCATGACGAACAGTTCCTCACCGTTCTGCAGCGCCGTGACCTGACGGTTCGCGAAGGCCCGTCCGTCACGGTGCCGCTCGACGCGGTATTCGATGGGTTCCTTGACGTCGCCGCCGCGGATGAAGTGAGCGTTGATCGCGTGCACGGCACGCTCGCCGCTCACGGTGCGGCCGGCGGCGACCAGTGCCTGGGAAATCAACTGGCCGCCGAACGTCCGGCTACCCACCTGCGCGGGATGCCGACCTCGGTACGTGTCCTCGCCGGTCTTCTCGAGATCGAGAAGTTCGAGCAGAGTCTGGAGATCGGTCTTCGCCGCGACTTCGCTCACCTAGTGGTCCTCTTCGCCGATTCTGTGGACGTGGATCAGGTTGGTCGAGCCTACGGTGCCGGGCGGCGACCCGGCCACGATGACCACCAGTTCACCCTTCTGGTACCGGCCCAACCCGAGCAGGGCGTGGTCGACCTGCCGCACCATGGCGTCGGTGCTCTCGACCGGGTCGACGATGAACGTCTCGGTGCCCCACGTCAGCGACAACTGGCTGCGCACCTCAGGCAGCGGGGTGAACGCCAGCAACGGCAGCGGCGTGTGCAGTCGCGCCAGCCGGCGCACCGTGTCCCCGGACTGGGTGAACGCGACCAGCGCCTTCGCATCCAGCCGCTCCCCGATGTCGCGGGCGGCATAGGAGATGACACCGCGCTTGGTGCGCGGCACATGCGTCAGCGGCGGCACCTGGGTGGACTCGTTCTCCACCGCCTCGACGATCCGCGCCATCGTGCGCACCGTCTCCATCACGTACTTACCGACCGACGTCTCACCCGACAGCATCACCGCGTCCGCGC
Organism: Rhodococcus sp. P3_B8; assembly: GCF_056402775.1. NCBI lineage: Bacteria > Bacillati > Actinomycetota > Actinomycetes > Mycobacteriales > Nocardiaceae > Rhodococcus > Rhodococcus sp. P3_B8. The sequence goes on along the minus strand of NZ_JBFUGT010000146.1, from coordinate 9,069 downwards.
CGTCGAGGACCGCGTTCGCGACGTCGGACGCCTCGGCGCGGGTGGGCCGCGAGTTCTCGATCATCGACTCGAGCATCTGGGTGGCCACGATGACCGGCTTCGCGTTCTCCCGGGCGATCTGGATCGCCCGCTTCTGCACCAGCGGCACCTGCTCGAGCGGCAACTCCACACCCAGGTCACCACGGGCGACCATCACCGCGTCGAACGCCAGCACGATCGCCTCGAGGTTGTCGATCGCCTCCGGCTTCTCGAGCTTCGCGATCACCGGGATCCGGCGACCGACCCGATCCATCACGGCGTGAACCAGTTCCACATCGGCCGGCGACCGCACGAACGACAGGGCGATGAAGTCGACGCCGAGGCCGAGCGCGAACTCGAGGTCGGCGATGTCCTTCTCCGACAGCGCCGGGACCGACACGTTCATCCCCGGCAGGGACACACCCTTGTTGTTGCTGACCGGGCCGCCCTCGGTGACCCGGCAGATCACGTCGTTGCCGTCCACCCCGGAGACGACGAGACCGACCTTGCCGTCGTCGACCAGCAGGCGGTCACCCGCCTTGGCGTCCTCGGCGAGCTGCTTGTAGGTGGTCGACACCCGGTCGTGGGTGCCCTCGACCTCGTCGACGGTGATCCGCACTTCCTCACCGTTGGCCCACGTGGTGCGCCCCTCGGCGAACCGGCCGAGCCGGATCTTCGGGCCCTGCAGGTCGGCGAGGACACCGACCGCCTTCCCCGTCGCGTCCGAGGCGGCCCGGACGCGTTTGTAGTTCTCCTCGTGGTCGGCGTGTTCGCCGTGGCTGAAATTCAGCCGCGCCACGTCCATACCGCTTTCGACGAGCTCGCGAATACGGTCACCGGTGGCGGTAGCAGGTCCAAGTGTGCATACGATCTTCGTGCGTCGGTTCACGGCCTCGAGCCTAGTCGCCCCGCGCGCCCTTCTCCATTTAGACGACTGCCAGCGGGAGCGCCGTCGGATGCACCGGCGACGGGAGGTCCGACGCCCCGGTCAGATACACGTCGACGGCGTGCGCCGCGGACCTGCCCTCCGCGATCGCCCACACCACCAGCGACGCGCCGCGGTGCGCATCCCCGCAGACGAAGACCCCGGGTGCGGTGGTCTGCCAGTCCGGGCCGCAGGAGAGCGATCCGCGCCGGGTGGGCGACAGCCCGTAGTCGTCGAGCAGCGGGCCGAGATCGACACCCTCGAATCCGATCGCGAAAAGCGCCAGTTCGCACGGTAATTCGATCTCCTCGCCGACCGGCGTGATGATGCGTTTGCCGTCCTCGCGGGTGACCCGGACCTCGGCGAGCACCATGGATCGGACGTTCCCGTTCTCGTCGCCGAGGAAACGCTGCACCGCGACCTGATACCGGCGGACACCGCCCTCGGCGTGCGCGGGCGACGTGCGCAGCACCATCGGCCACGCAGGCCACGGCGTCGCGGCCTCGTCCCGTTCCGTCGGCAACTCCGGGTTGTAGTCCAGCTGGGTCACCGACAGCGCACCCTGGCGGTGCGCCGTTCCGAGGCAATCGGCCCCGGTGTCGCCGCCGCCGATGATGACGACATGCTTGCCTTTGGCGGTGATCGTCGCGGGACCGTCACCCTCGCATTCCTTGTTCGAGGTGACGAGGTGTTCCATCGCGAGGTGGATCCCGTTCAGCTCCCGGCCTTCGACGGTCGTGTTGTCGCGGCCCCGGAGCGCGCCGATCGCGAGCACGACGGCGTCGAAGTTCTCGCGCATCTGCTCCACGGTGAGGTCGACGCCGACCTCGCAGTCGGTGACGAAGTGCGTACCCTCGGCGCGCATCTGCATCAGGCGCTGATCGAGGATCGCCTTCTCCATCTTGAATTCCGGGATGCCGTACCGCAGCAGTCCCCCGAGCCGGTCGTCGCGCTCGTACACGGTCACGTCGTGCCCCGCCCGGGTCAGCTGCTGTGCCGCCGCAAGGCCTGCCGGGCCGGAACCGACCACCGCCACCTTGCGGCCCGTCGCGATCATCGGCGGCTTGGGCACCACCGAGCCGGACTCCCAGGCGACGTCGGCGATGGCCTGCTCGATCCGCTTGATGGTGACGCTGCCGGTCGTGTGCGTGTCGGCGAGGGCGAGCACACACGCCGACTCGCACGGCGCCGGACACACCCGCCCCGTGAACTCCGGGAAGTTGTTGGTGGCGTGCAGGCGCTCACTGGCCGCCGACCAGCGGCCGCGCCGCACCAGGTCGTTCCACTCCGGGATCAGGTTGCCCAGCGGGCAGCCCGCACTTCCCGAGTGGCAGAACGGGATTCCGCAGTCCATGCACCGCGCGGCCTGCTCGGACACCTCGGCGGCCCGCTCCGCCGGACTCTGCGGCGCATACACCTCGTGCCAGTCGTGCACCCGCTCCGCGACCGGACGCTTGCGCGCCTCCTTCTTGACGATGTGCAGAAAGCCCTGCGGATCAGCCACGTGCCGCCTCCATGATCGCAGTGTCCACGTCGAGTCCCTCGGCCTTGGCGATCCGGGTCGCGTCCAGCACCCGCTGGTAGTCCACCGGCATCACCTTGGTGAACAACGCGGACCGCCGGGGCCAGTCGGCGAGCACCGACGCCGCCACAGCGGAACCGGTCCAGCGGTGGTGGCGGGTGACCGCGCCGCACAACCAGTCGAGGTCGTCCGGGTCGGGTTGCAGGAGCTTCACCATCGCCGGGTTCACGTCCTCGGGGTCCAGGTCGAGGACGTACGCGATGCCGCCGGACATGCCGGCCGCCATGTTCCGGCCGGTGGGTCCGAGGATCACGACCCGTCCGCCCGTCATGTACTCGCAGGCGTGGTCGCCGACGCCCTCCACGACGGCCGACGCACCGGAGTTGCGCACCGAGAAACGTTCGCCGACGCGGCCCCGCAGATACAGTTCGCCCGAGGTGGCACCGTAGAGGAGGGTGTTGCCCGCGATCACCTGGGTTTCGGGGACGAACAGGACGTCGTCGGCGGGACGGACCACGATCCGTCCGCCCGACAATCCCTTGCCTACGTAGTCGTTGGCGTCACCGGTCAGGTCGATGGTGATGCCCGGCGGCAGGAACGCGCCGAGCGACTGCCCCGCCGAACCCGTGAACGTGAGCCGGATCGTGTCGTCCGGCAGCCCGGCGGCGCCGTACCGGCGGGTCACCTCCGCACCGAGCAGCGTGCCGACGGTCCGGTTGACGTTGCGCACCGGCATCTCGATCTCCACGGCGTGCGCGTCCTCGAGGGCACCCTCGGCCAGCTGGATGAGCGTCCGGTCCAGCGCCCGGTCCAGTCCGTGATCCTGATCGCGGTCCCGGCGCCGCTGCGGCAGCGGCGCCCCGTCCGGTCCGGTGGGCACGGCGAAGATCGGGGTGAGGTCGAGTCCGCGATTCTTCCAGTGCGCGATCCCCTGCGCGGTCTCGAGGACGTCGGCGTGACCGACGGCCTCGTCGATGCTGCGGAACCCCAGGTCCGCCAGGTACTGGCGCACGTCCTCGGCGACGAAGCGGAAGAACTCCTCCACGAACTCCGGTTTGCCGGTATACCGCTTGCGCAGCTCCGGGTTCTGGGTGGCGACACCGACCGGGCAGGTGTCGAGGTGGCAGACCCGCATCATGATGCAGCCCGCCACGATCAGCGGGGCCGTCGAGAACCCGAACTCCTCCGCACCCAGGAGCGCCGCGACCACGACGTCCCGCGCGGTGCGCATCCCGCCGTCGCACTGGACGGTGATGCGGTCGCGGAGACCGTTGAGCACGAGTGTCTGCTGGGCGTCGGCCAGCCCGATCTCCCACGGCGCCCCGGCATGCTTCATCGACGTCAGCGGGGTGGCGCCGGTTCCGCCGTCGTTCCCGGAGATCAGGACCACGTCGGCGTGCGCCTTGCTGACGCCGGCGGCGACCGTTCCCACACCCACCGAGCTGACCAACTTCACGTGGACCCGGGCCCGGTCGTTGGCGTTCTTCAGGTCGTGGATCAGCTGGGCGAGATCCTCGATCGAGTAGATGTCGTGGTGCGGCGGCGGCGAGATGAGCCCGACCCCCGGCGTCGAATGCCGGGTCTCCGCGACCCACGGGTACACCTTGTACGCCGGCAACTGGCCGCCCTCACCGGGCTTCGCGCCCTGCGCCATCTTGATCTGGATGTCGCTGGCGTTGATCAGGTAGTCGCTGGTGACACCGAACCGCCCGCTCGCCACCTGCTTGACGGCGCTGCGGCGGGACGGATCGTAGAGGCGGTCGACGTTCTCGCCGCCCTCGCCCGTATTGGAGCGCCCGCCGAGATTGTTCATCGCGACGGCCATCGTCTCGTGGGCCTCGGCGGAGATCGAGCCGTAGCTCATCGCGCCGGTATTGAACCGGGTGACGATCCGCTCGACCGGTTCCACCTCGTCCAGCGGCACCGGCGGGCGCACGCCCTCGCGGAACGTGAACAGGCCGCGCAGTGCGCCACCGGCCTCGGCCAGCCGGTTGACCTCCTCGCTGTACTTCTCGAACACCTCGTGCTGACCGGTGCGGGTCGCGTGCTGCAGCAGGAACACAGTCTCCGGCGTGAACAGGTGCAGTTCGCCGTCGCGGCGGAACTGGTACTCGCCGCCGTCCTCGAGCCGCCGGTGGGCGAACTCGGCCGGGTTGTCCGGGTACGCCTGCCGGTGGCGGACGGTGACCTCGCGGGCGATCTCGTCGAGACCGGCGCCGCCCAGCTTGCTGACGGTGCCTGTGAAGTACTCGTGGACGAGGCCGCGGTCCAGGCCGATCGCCTCGAACACCTGCGCCGCGGTGTACGAGCCGACGGTGGAGATGCCCATCTTCGACATTACCTTCAGCACACCCTTGCCGAGAGCGGTGAGGTAGTTCCGCACGGCGATCGTGTGCTCGACGCCGGTGAGTTCGCCCTCGGACACGAGGTCCTCGATCGACTCCATCGCGAGGTACGGGTTGACCGCGGCGGCGCCGTACCCGATGAGCAGCGCCAGGTGATGGACCTCGCGGGCGTCACCGGATTCGACGACCAGCGCCACCTTGGTGCGTTCCTTGGTCCGCACCAGGTGATGGTGCACCGCGGCGACCGCGAGCAGCGACGGGATCGGCGCGCGGGTGTGGTCGGAGTCGCGGTCCGAGATCACCAGCGTCCGATAGCCGTCCGCGATCGCGGCGCTCGCCTGCGCCCGCAATTCCTCGATCGCCTCGGCCACCCCCGCACCGCCGCGCTCCACGTCGTACAGCGCGCGCAGCACCGTCGCGGCCAGCCCCGGATGGTTGCCGTCGGCGTTCACGTTGATGATCTTGTTCAGCTCTTCGTTGTCGAGCACCGGCCACGGCAGCACGATCTGCCTGCACGACGCCGCGGTCGGCTCGAGCAGGTTCTGCTCCGGGCCCATGACCCGCGACAGCGACGTCACGATCTCTTCGCGGATCGCGTCGAGCGGCGGGTTCGTGACCTGCGCGAACAGTTCGACGAAGTAGTCGTAGAACAGCCGCGAACGCTGCGACATGACCGCGATCGGGGTGTCCGTCCCCATCGAGCCGAGGGGCTCGCCGCCGGACGCGGCCATCGGCGCGAGCAGGATGCGCAGATCCTCCTCGGTGTACCCGAACGCCACCTGCCGTCGCACCACCGACTCGTGGTTGTGCTGCGCGTGCGGGCGATCAGGCAGCGTCTTCAGTTCGAGCAGACCGGCGTACAGCCACTCGGCGTACGGCCGCTCCGCCGCGAGCCGCATCTTGATCTCCTCGTCGGGCACGATCCGGCCCTCGGACGTGTCGACCAGGAACATCTGCCCCGGTTCGAGGCGGCCCTTCGCCACGACCTCCGCCTGCGGGACGTCGAGGACACCGCTCTCGCTCGCGAGGACCACCCGCCCGTCGACGGTCTGCCACCAGCGTCCCGGACGCAGGCCGTTGCGGTCGAGCACGGCGCCGACCACGGTCCCGTCGGTGAACGTCACGCACGCCGGTCCGTCCCACGCCTCCATCAGCGACGCGTGGAACTGGTAGAACGCCCGCCGGTCGGGGCACATCGACGTGTCGTTCTCCCACGCCTCCGGCACCATCATCATCACCGCGTGTGCCACGCTGCGGCCTGCAAGGTGCAGCAGTTCGAGCACCTCGTCGAACGACGCCGAATCCGACGCGTCGGGGGTGCAGATCGGATACAGCCTGCGCAGGTCGCCGGGGATCACCGAACTCGACAGCAGCGCCTCGCGGGCGCGCATGCGGTTCCGGTTGCCGCGGACCGTGTTGATCTCGCCGTTGTGCGCGACGAACCGGAACGGGTGCGCGAGCGGCCAGGACGGGAACGTGTTGGTCGAGAACCGGCTGTGCACGATCGCGATCGCACTCGCGATCCGGGGGTCGCGCAGGTCCGGGAAGTACCGCGACAGCTGGGACGTGGTCAGCATTCCCTTGTAGACGACGGTCCGGCTCGACAGGGACGGGAAGTACACGCCGCTGCCCTCGGACTCGATCTCGGGAGTGACCTGCTCGGCCCGCTTGCGCAGCGCGTAGACCAGGCGGTCGAGTGCCAGGCCGCCGGGCCGGATCCCGCCGACGGCGGGTGCGGTGACGAACAACTGGCTCATGTGCGGTTCGCAGGCCCGGGCCGTGGAACCGACGTCCGCGCCGTCCGGATCTACGGGCACCCGGCGCCAGCCGAGGATGTCGAGCCCCTCCTCGGCCGCGAGGTCGGACACGCGTCGTTGCGCCGCCGCCCGCGCCTGCGGGTCGTGCGGGAGGAAGCAGGTGCCCGCCGCGTACGTGCTGTTGCCGTCGTCGAGCGGCGCCGGGAGATCGAAGTCGACGACGTCCGCGAAGAATTCGGTGGGGAGCTGGAGGAGGATGCCGGCGCCGTCTCCGCTGTTCGGTTCCGATCCCGCCGCACCGCGGTGCTCGAGATTCTCGAGGGCGAGGAGTCCGTCGGAGACGATGGAGTGTGAGCGGCGGCCGTGCACGTCCGCCACCATCGCGACGCCGCAGGAATCGACTTCCTGGTCCGGGTCGTACAAGCCCTGAGGACCGGGCAACTGAGAGAACAGCACCGATATACCTCCACATCGGCCGGGAAGACCACCAGTGTGTGCGCTCCGCACGTGCTGTCGGCGGCCTCCGCTAGCGGGGTCGCCACGACGGGCGCTAACTGCTTTTCGGGGGTCTACCGGGACAGCATCGGCCCGTGAAGGTTGTTACCGGACATACACCCGGCGCGCTCAGCTTACCAGGACCGATACCTCGCACGATATGCCGAATCCGGCCCCGGAAAGCACTGTGGCCCGTGTCGCATCAGCAACACGGGCCACAAATCGGCCGGGGATCGTCACTGCTCCCGCAGGGGTCGTCCGTACTTGTCCTTCACGCTCCCGGTCAGCATCATGATGCCGTCGACCAGCGGCCAGATTCCGCCGATTCCACAGGTGAGCCACGTGACGGCGATCTGCGCCACGGCGATGCCGGGCTGGTTCAGGTAGAACCGCCCGACTCCGAAGCCGCCGAGGAAGATCTGCAGCAGACCGGCGGTCAGCTTGGACTTGTCGGAGTACGGCTCACCCGTCAGCGGGTGCCTGCCGAACGGCGCCGACGGATCGGTGTACGCGTTGTAGCCGGCGGGGGCGTATCCGGGCGGCGGGAACCCCTGCTGGGGGTAACCCTGCTGCTGTCCGTACCCGGGCTGCTGATACCCGGGCTGCGGGTAGTCCTGCGACGACTGCGGAGCCGCCCCGTACTGCGCGCCGTAGTTGGGGTCGGGTGCGCCGTAGGTGGGACCGTCCGGTTGCTGCTGGGGGTTCTCGTACCCGGTGTAGGGCGCGGTCGGCGAAGTCGGCTCGCCCACGTTCGGGAACGGGGCCGTCGGCTCGGTGCCGCTCGGCGACGGGTAGGTCGGCGTGGACCCCCACCCCGGACCGTTGCCGACACCGGAGTAGGTGTCCCAGCCCGGTCCGGTGCCGGTCGAACTCGGTGACGGCGTCGCGTCCGACGTGGCCGGCGGCTGGGACAGCGAAGCCTCGGCGGTGGCGTCGTAATCGAAGGGAGAGCCGAACTCGGGCGGCAGGCTCGACTCCGTGCTGTTCTCCGTGCCGTCGCTGCTCTTGCCCAGGTCGACCTTGTGTGCGTCCTCGGATGCACCCTTGCCGGAATCGTCGGATGCTTTCCCCGGTTCAGTCATTCGCGTCATCCTTCTTGCTGTCGATGGTCTTCGTGCCCGCCTCGCCGCCGGTACTCGCAGTACTCGCGGCCTTGTCGTCCGATACCGGCTCCGACGTGCCCTCGTCCTTGCCTGCGTCCTCGACGTTCTTCTCGGGCTCCTTCTCCGCGGTCTCGCCGTCGACCGGTTCGCCGTCGGCGGGCCGCAATTCGGCCGGGTCCTCGCGGCCCTTCGTGGCGGCGAAGAAGTACACCAGGGCCGCGACGAACACCAGGGCGGAGGTGAACGAGTTCACGCGGACACCGGCGATGAGGCTCGCGTGATCGCTGCGCATCAGTTCGATCCAGAAGCGGCCGGCGCAGTAACCGGCCACGTACAGGGCGAACAGTCGGCCGTGACCGATGCGGAAGCGGCGATCGACCCACACGAGCAGGATCACGATCAGCACGTTCCACAGCGCCTCGTACAGGAACGTCGGGTGCACCACGAACGCGACCTCGCCGGTGGACACCCCGTCGATCAGCTGCGGCGACACCTGGCCCACGTCGTTGCGCCGCTCGAAGATCTCGAGCCCCCACGGCACGTCGGTCTCGCGACCGTAGAGTTCCTGGTTGAAGTAGTTTCCGAGCCGGCCGATCGCCTGCGCCAGCAGGATCGCGGGCGCGACCGCGTCGCCGAGCGCAGGCAGCGGGATGCCGCGACGGCGACACCCGATCCAGGCGCCGACACCGCCGAGCGCCACGGCGCCCCAGATACCGAGACCGCCCTGCCACACCTTCAGGGCGTCGACAGGGTCGCCGCCCTCCCCGAAGTACGTCGGCCAGTCGGTCATCACGTGGTAGAGACGGCCGCCGATCAGGCCGAACGGCACCGCCCAGATGGCGATGTCGAGGACGGTGCCCTTCTCGCCGCCGCGGGCGACCCAGCGACGGTCACCCCACACGAT
>NZ_JBFUGT010000145.1:0-15985 GCF_056402775.1 Rhodococcus sp. P3_B8 | reverse complement strand
GTTCAGTTGAACTGCGCCGATGTGACATTCGGCGACGAAGGGACGAACGTGCGGTCAGCCGAATGCGGCGCGAGCGCCGGCGATGAGCGGCCGGTCGTCCCGGACGAGTTCGAACGACGCATCACCCGCATCACCCCACGCCCGCAACGACGGCGCGTCGCCCGGGTAGACCGGTGCGGCGAACCGTCCCTCCAGCCGGACGAGGTCGGCCGGGTGGACGTCCAGCGCCCGCGCGAGTTCCAGCGTGCTCGCGGCGAGGGTGCACAGCCCGTGCATGATCGGCCGGGGCTGCCCGATCCGCTCGGCCGCCRCCGGGTCGATGTGGATGTGGTGCCGGTCGCCGGTCAGCCGGTACAGCGCCGCCTGGTTCGCCGCGGTCTGCAGCACAGTCGTCGAGACCGGTTCCCCCTCGGGCCGAGCCGGTTTCGCGGGACCGCGATCGCCACCGAAACCGCCGGCACCGGGCGCGAACAACGACCAGGTGGCGACGAAGAACTCGGACTCGACGCGCACCTCGAACACGGCCGCCGAACCCTTGTCCCACACCTCGCCGACCGACGCCGACAACGCGATCTCACCGCGACGCGGAAGCGGCGCGAGCACCGCCAGTTCCTGCGATCCGTGCAGCGCCGTCTTCGTGTCGAAGGCGCCCCGCGACCCCAGTTCGTCCGGCGCCCACTGTGYCAGGGTGAGAGCGAACGTCGGCAGCACCCGCAGACRCTCCTCGAAGACGAGGTCCAGTTCGGTGGCCCGCGCACCCACCGACAGTGCGTACAGGATGGCGTCGCGCTCGTCGTACCTCACGGTGCGGGTGCCGAGGTCGGTCCCTCGCCACGCTCCTGCCGTCGTGCGCTCGGTTGTCGTCATGATCAGTCCTCTCTGCCCAGGATCAGGCCGCTGGTGGGCACGGCGGTGCCCGCGGTCACCAGCACGTTGCCGATGCCGTCCGGTTGGGTGGTCGACGTTCCGCGGATCAGGCGAACCGCCTCGGCGATCCCGTTGACGCCGTGCAGATAGGCCTCGCCGATCTGGCCGCCGTGGGTGTTCGCCGGGAGTCGGCCGCCGACCTCGAGGTTGCCGTCCCGGATGAAGTCCTTCGCCTCGCCCGGGTCGCAGAACCCGAGTTCCTCGAGTTGCGGGAGGACGAGCGGAGTGAAGTGGTCGTAGAGGATCGCCGCCGAGACGTCGTCGGGCGTGAGACCGCTCTGCCGGTAGAGTTGCCTGCCCACGAGGCCCATTTCGGGTATTCCGGTGATGTCGGGCCGGTAGTAACTGGCCATCATGTGCTGGTCCTTGCCCGAGCCCTGCGCGGCGGCCTTGACGATCGCCGGGATGGTGCGGAGGTCCTTCGCGCGTTCGGCAGAGACGACGACGAGGGCCTGACCGCCGTCGGTTTCCTGGCAGCAGTCCAGTAGGTGCAGCGGTTCGGCGATCCACCGCGAATTCTGGTGGTCGTCGAGGGTGATGGGCCGCCCGCGGAACCAGGCGGCGGGGTTGTCGGCGGCGTGCTTGCGTGCGACGACCGCGACCCGGCCGAAGTCCTCACTCGTGGCGCCGTACCGATGCATGTACCGGCGGGCGAACATCGCCACCCACTGGGCGGGCGTCGACAGTCCCTGCGGGGTCAGCCAGGCGTACGCGGCCCGGTCCGCGGTGCTGTCCATCGGGCGGTCGTGCTGCCCGAGTCCGTAACGCACACCGGACCGTTCGTTGAACGCCCGATAGCAGACGACGACGTCCGCGATGCCGGTGGCGACGGCCATCGCCGCCTGCTGAACGGTGGCGCACGCGGCGCCGCCGCCGTAACCGATGCGGGAGAAGAACTTCAGCTCACCGATGCCCGTGTTGCGGGCGACGAGCACCTCCCCGTTCGTCTCCGCGGTGTACGTGGACAGTCCGTCGACCTCGGACGGGTCGATACCCGCGTCGGCGAGTGCGGCGACGATCGCCTCGCACGCCAGTTGCAGTTCGCTTCGTCCCGAGTGCTTGGAGAATTCGGTGGCGCCGATGCCGACGATGGCGGCGGCGCCCGACAGGGGGCTGGTCACAGGTCTCCTCGTGCAGGCCAGGCGACGACGACGGTGCCGGTGGCGTGATCACCGAGGCTGTTCGCGCCGCGGATCTTCACGGTCACGAGGCCGTCGTCCTTCGCGACCACCTCACCGGTCAGGGTCATCGCGTCGCCGGGGTAGTTGGGGGCACCGAGCCGCACCGCGATCCGGCGCAGCGACGCGTGCGGTCCGGCCCAGTCGGTGACGAACCGCCCCACCAGCCCGTTGGTGGTGAGGATGTTCATGAACACGTCCTTCGACCCCCTCTCCACCGCCAGCGCCGGGTCGTGGTGAACGTCCTGGAAGTCGCGGGTGGCGAGGGCGGTGGCGACGATCAGGGTGCGGGTCAGCGGAATCACCAGCTCCGGTAGCCGGTCGCCGATCGTGACGGCGTCGTAGGTCGTGGCGCCGACGGTCGCGGTCATGCGACCACCTCGACCCCGGCCGCCAGCTGCGCGCCCAGACGTGCCAGGTCAGAGCCGGCTCCGCCGAGGGTGGCGGCGAGCTGTTTGCCCCACAGCAGGTGCCGGTGCACCGGGTAGTCGGTGTCGACGCCGATTCCGCCGTGCACGTGCTGGGTGCGGTGGACGACCCGCTGCCCGCCGTCGGTCGCCCACCATTTCGCGACCAGCACAGCGGTTCCCGGATCTTCCCCGCTCGCGAGGAGCCACACGGCCTGCCACAGCGTCACCCGCATGGCCTCGAGGTCGATGTAGCAGTCCGCGAGCTGATGGGTGACGGCCTGAAACGTCGCGAGCGGGCGGCCGAACTGGGTGCGTCCGTTGAGGTAGGTGACGGCCTGACGTACCGCGCCCTCCCCGACGCCCAGTTGCAGGGCGGCGACCGCCAGTTCCGCCCGTTCGATCAGCCACCGCACCGCGCTACCGTCCGCCGGGCCGACCGGTTCCGCGGGCGCCGCGTCGAACGTGACGTTCGCGCAGATCTCGTGGGTGGTCGACTCCGCCTGCTGCGCCGTCACGCCCGCGGCCCCCGGGCGCACCAGGAACAGCGCCGGACCGCTGTCGGTGGCCGCGGAGACGAGGAGGCGTTCGGCCAGGTGCGCCACGGGCACCGCGGCCTTGGCGCCGTGCACCTGCCACCGGCCGTCCACCTCGCGTGCCGTCGTCGCCGGTTCGCCCGCGACGTACGGTCCGAACTCCTCGAGCCCGACCGTGAGGATCAGGCCGCCGTCGGCCGCCGCGGGGACCAGCGCGGCGCATTGGTCCGGCGTCCCGAACTCGGCGATCGCGAGCGCGCCCAGCGCGTGTGGCCACAACGGAACCGGCGCCACGGTCCGGCCCTGCTCCTCGAGCAGGACGTACAGTTCGGCGAGTCCCATGCCGCCGCCGCCGAGGTTCTCGGGCAGGGCGATGCCGAGCAGCCCGGTGGTGGCCAGTTCGCGCCACAGTTCCCGGTCGATCCGGTCGGCGCTCGATTCGACGTCCTTGATCCGCTCGGGTCGCGACGTGGCAGCGAACACGTCCGCGGCCAGTCCGCGCACCGCTTCCTGCTCCTCGCCGAATGTGAAATCCATCAGTGGTCCTCCGATGCAGCGGGCCGGAACGCGRGAAGTGTGAGTTCCGGGTCGGCGTCGATCCAGTCCAGTTCCACGGGCATTCCGATGTGCACGTGACCGGGTTCGACGCCTGTCATGTTGGCGATCAGGCGGGTGCCTTCCTCGAGTTCGATCACCGCGACGATCAGTGGGTAGTCGAAGGCATCGATCTTCGGGTGGTGATTGACGACGAACGTGTAGACGGTGCCCCGCCCCGACGCGTCGACGGTGTCCCACTCGGTGGAGCGGCACTCCCCGCACATCGGCCCGGTCGGGTGCCGCAGCACACCGCAGCTCGTGCACCGCTGAATGACGAGGCGGTGCTCGCGTGCGGCCGCGAACCAGAAGGCGTTGTCGTCGTTGAGAGCGGGCCGCGGGCGAAGCGGGCGCGGGGCCGGACGTTCGGCAGGCCGGAATCGGAGTGTCCGCCACCGCTGGGTTCCGACGATCTCGCCGTCGCCGTTGCGGTACGTCTTGAGGGTGGTGAGGAAATGTCCGGCGCCGATACCGGTCTGCTTCTCCGCGGAGACGGACTCGACCACCTCGGTCGTGCTCACCCGGTCGCCGGGGCGCAGTTCGGCGACGAATTCCTGGTCGGAATCGGTGGCGACGACGGATGTGAATCCCGCCTCGTCGAGTGTGGCGATCAGTTCCGTCCAGACCGGTGACGGGTCGGCGCCGGACATCTTGTCGGCGAATGTGCGCATCGTCCACACCTGCAGCATCTGGGCGGGTGCGACGGCGCCGCCGCGGCCGGTGGCGCGCGCGGCGTCGTCGTCGAGGTAGACCGGGCTCGTGTCGCCCATCGCCTCGGCCCAGTGCCGGATCATGGGCGTGTTCACCGGGTCGGGACCCCAGGTGGCCGGGACGATCGTCCGTCCCTCGAAGGCGCGGAGCCGGGTGAGGAGTTCGCTCATTTCACCCTCTTCTCGCGGGCGAGTCCGAGGCCGAGGGTGCCGACCATGTCGCGGAGCACCTCGTTGACGCCGCCGCCGAACGTGTTCACCACGCTTTGACGTGAGATCTGTTCGATCTGGCCGGCGAGGATCGCGCCCGGCGAACCCGGACGCAGCCGTCCGGCGGCACCGAGGATCCCGAGCAGCGTGCGATAGACGTCGACGTGGGTTTCGGTGCCGTACGTCTTGGTGGCGCCGGCGTCGGCCCCCGACAACGCATCCCGCGCGACCGCGGCGGTCATCTTCCAGTTCAGTAGACGCATCGCCTCGAGCTTCGCGTGCGTGCGCGCGAAGTCCATCTGCACCCACGGAGTGTCGAGTGCCCCGTTCTGCCCGGCCCAGTCGAGGACCTGGTGCCACAGGCCGAGCGTGCGGCCGCCGAGCGCGGCGAGCCCGATGCGTTCGTGATTGAGCTGCGCGGTGATCAGCTGCCACCCGCCGTCGACGTCGCCCACGACGTCCTGATCGCCGACCCGGATCCCGCTGTAGTAGGTCGACGTGACCGTCAGCCCGCCCACGGTGTGGATCGGTGACCAGCTGAAGCCTGGATCGTCGGTGGGAACGATGAGGATCGAGATGCCCTTGTGCTTGGGGGCATCCGCATCGGTGCGGCACGCCAGCCACACGTAGTCGGCCGTGTTGGCGCCACTGGTGAAGATCTTGTTGCCGTCGACCACCCACGTGTCCCCGTCGCGCACGGCCCGGGTCTGCAGCGAGGCGAGGTCGGTGCCGGCCTCCGGTTCGGTGTACCCGATGGCGAAGACGATGTCGCCGGCCAGGATGCCGGGAAGGAACCGCGCCTTCTGCTCCTCGGTGCCGTACTTCATCAGGGTGGGGCCGACCGTGTTGACGGTGACGAACGGGAACGGCAACCCGGCCCGTTGCACCTCGTCGAAGAACACGAACTGGTCTTCGATCGACCGTCCCTGCCCGCCGTACTCCACCGGCCAGCCGACACCCAGCCAGCCGTCCTTGCCCAGCAGCCGCACGATGTCGCGGAAATGCTCTCCGCCCACACCCTCCTCACCTGCGGTCCGCCGCGTCTCCTCCGGCAGCAGCGCCGCGAAATAGGCGCGCAACTCCCGCCGGAGTTCCCGCTGCCCGGGCGATTCCCTCACATCCATCGGCGTTCTCCTCAAACCTGTGCGTGGCTGTCGCCACGGGTGTTCTGGACGCTAACCAGCACTCCCACGCCTCGGTGCCGATGTCTCGGTCAGCGGGAGGCGGCTGTCGCCGATGCCGCACGTCCGCTGGAATGGTGGAATGGCCACCGGATTCGCTCTCACCGAACTCACCGCCCGCTATGCGCGGGCCGTCGACCGGCGCGAGGCGGCGACGCTCGCGGCGTTGTTCGACCCCGACGCGACGTTCGTCCTCCCGCCCGCGTTGACGGGCACCGGCGCGGCAACGGAACTCCGCGGCAGCGGCGTGCTCGCGTCCGCCGTCGTGGACGCGGTCTCGCATCTGCAGTCCACCCGGCACGTCGTGCACCAGCAGGTGATCGACGTGGACGGGTCGACGGCGTCGGGCGAGACGTACTGCACGGCACACCACGTCTATGCCGGACGAAACGGATTCCGCGACAACCGGATCGCGTTGCGCTACCACGACCGGTACGTGCTCGGCGACACCGGCTGGCAGTTCTCCCGGCGCGAACTGATCGTCGACTTCAGCGAGGACCTGCCGGTCACCGTGCCGGACTGAGCCCCAACCGCGCCGAGCAGGCGGCCATCTCGTCGATGACCTGGCCGAGGGACTGCGCGTGCCGGGACGCCGACAGCACGAGCCGATTCGCGCCCAGGTCCCGGGACCGGTCGAGTGTRGCCTCGTCGAGCCGCGGCAGCGTGGCACCCAGCACGAGGTCGACGTCGGCGGGATCGCGGCCGGCGTCCGCTGCCGCCGCCCGCATCCGGGAAATCGCCCGGTCCAGGTCGTCGCCGGCCAGGCCGAGCGGCTGGAACCCGTCGCCGAGCCGCCCGGCCCGCCGTGCGGCCGCCGGGCTGTGTCCGCCGATGAAGAGCGGCACTCCCGAATTCCGGTGGGGTTTGGGCCAGCTCTGGGCACCGCGGAAGGAGAAGTGTTCACCCGCGAAGTCGACGGCGCCGGTACCCGACCACAGCGCCCGCATCACCGCGATCGCCTCGTCGGCGACCGCGCCGCGCCGGTCGAAGTCGCCGCCGCAGGCCTCGATCTCCTCGCGCATCCAGCCGAGACCGAGGCAGATGCGGAGACGCCCCGCGGACAGCCGGTCCAGGGTGGCGAGACGCTTCGCCAGCACCACCGGGTGGTGGTTGGGCAGCACCAGCACTCCCGTCGCGAGTCCCAGGGTCGTCGTGGCGCCGGCGACGAACGACAGCAGTTCCAGCGGGTCCGGCAGGCTGCAGTCGTCGGGCAGGTGCGACTTGCCGGTGGGCGAGTACGGATATTCGCTCGCCGTGTCCGCGATGACGACCGAATGCTCGACGGCGGAGATCTCGTCGAATCCGAGTGATTCGGCGGCCCTCGCGAATTCGAGTATCCATTCGGGCTCGCCCGCCCGTCCCAGCTCGACGGGAATCACCACACCCAGTTTCATGTCACCCTCACCGTCACACGTGCAGGAATCGTTGCCGGCCGTGCGTGTGGAACTCCTGCTCCAGCGCGGCCTTCTCACTGTCGGTCATCTCGTGGTACTCGGGAACACCGCGTCCCACCCACCGGAAGACCGGATCGTCGCACCGCCAGCGCTGTTCCTGCAGCGTTCGTTTGAGCACCTTGTTCGATCCCGTCACCGGCAGGTCCGTCGACACCCGGACGAAGCGCGGTGCGGCCTTCGTGCCCAGGTCGTCCTGGCTACCGAGGAACGTGGCGAACTCCGCCGGATCGAAATCGGTCGGATCCGACACCTCGACGGCCGCCATCACCTGATCGCCCGACCGCGGGTCGGGGACGGCGTACACGCCGGTGGCGACCACTTTCGGGTGGCGGCGCAGAATCCGCTCCACCATCAACGCCGAGGTGTTCTCCCCGTCCACGCGGATCCAGTCGCCCTTCCGGCCGGCGAAGTAGATGAAGCCGGCCTCGTCGACGTACCCGAGGTCGCCCGTCCAGTACCAGCCGTGCCGGATGCGGTCCGCGATCGCGTCCTCGTTCTTGTAATAGCCCTCGAATCGCGCCGCGCCGGCCTTGTCGACCATCTCGCCGATCGCCTCGTCCGGATTGAGTACGCGACCGTGCTCGTCGAGCCGCGCCCGGGCCTTTTCCGCGCGGGTGTCGGGGTCGACGATGACGATGTTCTCGTTCGCGGGTCTGCCGAGCGCGCCCTCGGGGGCGTCGGGGTCGAGCGTCACCGAACCGGCGCCTTCGCTCGAGCCGTACCCTTCGTACAGTTCGGCGCCGAACCGGCGGACGAATTCGGTCTTGTCCTCCGGGGACGCCTCGGTCCCGAAACCGCGGACGAGTGTGTTGTCCCGGTCGTCGGGTTGCTCGGGTGTGGCCATCAGGTACGCCAGCGCCTTGCCGACGTAGGTGAAGAATGTGGCGCCGAAGAACCGGACGTCGGGCAGGAATCCGGACGCGGAGAACTTGCGCGGCAGGCAGACGGTGGCGCCGTTGGCGAGTGCGGGCGCCCACAGCGCCATCAGCGCGTTGCCGTGGAACAGTGGCATGCAGCAGTAGTCGACGTCCTCGCGCACGTGCCCGTACTTGACGGTGTTGGCGTACGCCAGCCGGGCGAGCCGGCCCTGACTGCACCGCACCGCTTTCGACGTGCCGGTGGTGCCGGACGTGAACAGCAGAAGGAACAGCGTCGACGCGTCGATCCCGGGATCCCAGGCCGGACTCTCGACGGTGTGGGACGCGACGCGTTCGGTGTAGGCCGGATCGTCGACCAGCAGAAACCGGTCGTCGGACAGCCCGAGGTCGAGACCGGCGAGCTGCGCCTTCCCCGCGGTGTCCGTGACGATCAGCTGGCAGTCGACGTACCGGATCTCGGCCTCGAGTTCCGCGCCGCGGCGGGTCGGATTGATGCCGACGACGGTGGCACCTGCGAGCGCCGCGCCGCCCAGCCAGAACAGGAACTCGGGGGTGTTCTCCAGCAGGACTCCGATGTGGAACGGTCCGTCGCGCCGCAACGAGGACGCGACGGACCCGCGGGCCGCACTCTCGCGCACCACCTCGTCCCAGGTCCAATCCTGTTCCCTGGTTCGGACTCCCAGCCTGTCGTCACCCTGCCGGTCGAGCAGCATCTCGGCGATCGTGGTGCGTTCCAACTCCATCTCTCCTGTCGACACGGTATGCACGCTCACGGCACGCGGAGCACGCAGTGGGTGCCACCGTAGATCGCCGTCATGCACTTGTTGCAGTGAATGCACAGACCGGGGTTGTGGGTCTCCTCGGTGATCCGGTTGACGAGGTCGGGTTCCCGCAGGAGTGCGCGTGCGACGGCCACGAACTGGAAGCCTTCCGCCATCGCCAGGTCCATGGTCGCCTTGCCGGTGATGCCGCCGAGCAGGACGAGCGGCATCGTCACGGCGGCCCTGATCTGGCGGGCGTCCTCGAGGAGGTAGGCGTCGCGGTAGGGGTATTCCTTCAGGAAGTGCTTGCCGACCAACCGGATTCCCAGTTTCGTCGGCTGCGGCATGACGGCAGCGAACTCACGGAGCGGCGCGTCGCCCTTGAACAGGTACATCGGATTCAGCAGCGAACTGCCCGCGGTGAGCTCGAGCGCGTCCAGCGAACCGTCCCGTTCGAGCCACCGCGCCACCTGGATGGCCTCGTCCACCCAGAAGCCCCCGGGCACACCGTCGTCCATGTTCAGCTTGGCGAGGATCGCGATCCTGTCCCCCACCGCGTCGCGGACGGCGCGGGCGGTCTCGAGCGCGAACCGGGCGCGGTTCGCCAGGGATCCGCCGTACTCGTCCGTGCGCTTGTTGACCTTCGGGCTGAGAAACGAGCTGATCAGGTAGTTGTGGCCGAAATGGATCTCCACGGCGTCGAACCCCGCCTCCACCGCGCGGCGAGCCGCGTGGGCGTGTGCCTCGACGATCCGGGCGATGTCTGCCGTAGAGGCCGGCTTGGAGAAGTTCTGGGTGGTCATCCGGAACGCGCGGGACGGGCCCAACGCCGGGGATCCGATGTACTTCGCGGCCGCGACCGGTCCCGCGTGGCCGATCTGCGCCGACACTGCGGCACCCTCGGCGTGGATGGCGTCGGTCAGCTTTCGCAGACCCGGCATCGTCTCGTCGGTCCATTGGATCTGGCCGGGCGACGTGCGTCCGTCCGCGGCGACCGCGCAGTACGCGACGGTCGTCATGCCCACGCCCCCGGCGGCGGGTTGTCGATGGAATTCGATGAGCTCGTCGGTGACCAGACCCTTCGGGGTCAGCCCCTCGTACGTCGCTGCCTTGATCACGCGATTGCGCAGAGTGATCGGCCCGAGCTTGGCCGGGGCGAGCGGATCGACCTTCACTGTGGGCGGGTCGAGATCTATCGTCATATGAGTTCCTCCAGCTGCGATTCGCTGTCGAACGTAACGGCGCCGGGATGTCGCGGATCGCGGCAGTCTCGCTGAGTGGTAACCACGTCCGGGCGCCCGTCACGGCGTGCCATCTTGTGTCGGTACGAGTGCCCGAGGACGAAAGGTCGCCCCGATGACTGCCCCTACAGATCCACAGTTGCACCTGGATCAGGTGATGTCCCGTCTCACCGGACCTGGTGGCCGGTTCGAACTCGTCGAGCAGCCGGTGCTCGGCACCCGGATGCCGGTGATGAAGAACCGTGGGCGGTCGGTGGGCGAACTCCTCACCACGTCGCTCCGGTGGGGCGACCGCGACTACCTCGTGACCGCCGACCGCCGCATGTCCTACACCGAGCACGCCGCCGCGGTCGCGGCCCTCGCGACGGCGCTGCGCGACGACCACGGCGTCCGGAAGGGTGACCGGGTGGCGATCCTGGCCGCGAACACCCCCGAGTGGGTGGTCGCGTTCTGGGCCACGCAGGTGCTCGGCGCCATCAGCGTCGGGTTGAACGGCTGGTGGGTTCCGCGGGAAGTCGAGTACGGACTGACGCACAGTCGCCCCACCGTGGTGGTCGTCGACGCGAAGCGCGCCGAGACGCTCGCCGCGGTCGGCACCGACCTCCCGGTCCTCACGATGGAGGTGGATCTGCCCGCGCTCTTCGCGAAGTACGCAGGGTCCCCGATGCCGCACACCGACGTCGACGAGGACGATCCCGCCGCCATCCTCTACACCAGCGGCACGAGCGGCAGACCCAAGGGAGCGTTGCACTCTCAGCGCAACATTCTGGCCGTCGTCGACTACCACCGGTTCAGCGATGCCGTGGTCGGCGAGTTCAGTGGACGCCCTGTCGATCCGGCGATGCCGAGTCCGCTTCGCTACCTCCTGACGTCTCCCCTGTTCCACATCGCGAGCCTGCACAATCTGGTGGTTCCGCGGCTCGCGACGGGCGGCGCGGTCGTCATGCACCAGGGTGGATTCGACGTGGACGCCGTGCTCCGACTCGTCGAGCGGGAACGGGTCACCAACTGGGGAGCGGTGCCCACGATGGCGTCCCGCCTGGTCGAGCACGACGACCTCGACAAGTACGACCTGTCGTCGCTCACGTCGTTCTCGCTGGCGTCCGCACCCTCGTCGGTGGCGTTCAAGGAACGGCTGCGCAAGAAGGTGYCGTTCGCGCGCAACGCCCTCGTGGACAGTTACGGACTCACCGAGTGCAGTACCGCGATCGCCGTCGCCACCGCCCCCGAACTCGAACAGTTCCCGGGCACTCTGGGCCGTCCGATCATCACGGTGAGCATGGAGATCCGCGACCCGTACGGGGAGTGGCTGCCCGACGGCGTCGAGGGTGAAGTGTGCGTGCGCAGCCCGTTCGTGATGCTCGGCTACTGGGAGGACGAGGCCGCCACCGCTGCAGCGATCGCCCCGGGCCGATGGCTCCGGACCGGCGACTACGGACTCGTCGAGAACGGTCGCCTCCGGCTGACCGGACGTCGCTCGGATCTGATCCTGCGCGGCGGGGAGAACGTGTACCCCACCGAGATCGAGCAGTGCCTCGACGAACACCCCGACGTGCTCGAGTGCGCGGTGATCGGGACGCCCCACGACGATCTGGGGCAGGAGGTGGCGGCCGTCGTGGTGTTGCGACCGGGGGCCGCGACCACCGAGGCGGAACTGCGCGAGTACGCCGCGGATCGCCTGTCGTATTTCAAGGTTCCGACCCGCTGGCGGATCACCACGGACCTGTTGCCCCGCAACGCGACCGGCAAGATGGTCCGCCGGGACATCACCGTCTGACACCGGCAGATGAGCGCCGAATGCCACAGTGGTGCAGGCGAACTGCACCACTGTGACATTCGGCGAACACAAACCGCGAACCTCAGCGAATGAGGTTGCCGAGGTCGACGGGAATCTGCGCCCCGGTGATGTATTTCGCCTCGTCGGAACACACCCAGGCGACGACGGCGGCGACGTCCTCCGGCTGGGTGATGCGGTAGGGCAGCGAATTCTGGTAGATGGAGCCGAGCGTCGACGCGTACCGGGCGATGAGCGGGTGCAGGTCGCGCACCTTCATGCCGGTGTCCACGCCCGCCGGGTGCACCGTATTGACACGGATGCGGTGCTCCCCGAGTTCGTTCGCCATCGTCTTGGCGAGCCCGGTGATGCCGTGCTTGGTGGCGACGTAGTGCCCTGTGAACGGGGTGCCCTTCAGCCCGGACACCGAACTCGTGAAGACGACGGCGCCGCCCTCCCCCTGTTCGATCAGATACGGAACCGCCGCCTTCGCGGTGTGGAACGTTCCCGTGAGGTTGACGTCGACCGTCTCCTGCCACTGCTCGGCGGTGATCTCCCACGACAACGCCCCCGAGCAGATGCCCGCGTTCGCGATCACGACGTCGAGGCGGCCCAACTGCTCGATGCCGTCGGCGAGGGCACGCGAGAGTCCGTCGAAATCGCGCACGTCCGCGGTGGAGGCGACGATCCGCCGGCCGGTGGATTCGACGAGCCGGACCGTCTCGGCCAGGTCGTCCCGGGTGGCGCCGGGATAGGCGGTGGACGCGAATTCGGTGCAGGCGTCGATCGCGATGACGTCAGCGCCCTCGGACGCGAACCGGACGGCCTCGGCGCGGCCCTGCCCGCGCGCCGCGCCGGTGACGAAGACGACCTTGTTCTCGAAACGGCCGGGTGACGTCATTGTCTGCTCCTGATCGGGGTCATCGTGGGCGGGGCACGGTCTTGTCGACGAACAGTCCCTCGACCGAGACGCACACCTCGCCGTCCGCGGTCCGGATGTCGCCGACGGTGGTGATCTTGCGGCCGTCGACCGACATCAGCTTCCCGGTCAGGGTGAGTGGTTCGAACAGCGGCGTCGGGCGGTGGTAGCGGGTGCTCAACTGCGCTGTCATGCCGGCTTTTCCACCCCAGGCGTTGGCGACGCCGAGGACGTGGTCGAGCAGGAGCGCGGACACGCCGCCGTGGACGTGCCCGGGCGGCCCCTGGTACGGGATGGTCAGCGTGACGGTGCCCCGGACCGATCCGTCGGACAGCCCCTCGAGGACCACAGGCGGCGCCAGGGCGTTCTCGGGTCCGGTGACGGGATCGTGCCGGGTGACGCCCTCGCCGTTCCACATGTCGATCAGCCGCTCGGCGACGGCGGGCGCGTGTTCCTCGAGGTGCTCGGCGATGCTGTTCAGCTCTTCCGCGACGCGGTCGAGGTTGGCGTTGCCGCGATCGGTCCGCAGCAGCGCGTCGACCACGCGGCGGGCGGCCTCGGTCGCCCGGTCGACGGCGGAACCGTCGGGCGGTGACGTCAGCACCGTTCCCGACGGGCTGTTCTCGAACGTGGGGTGCGTACCGACGCTCACCCGCTCACCTCCATCGTCGCCTGGGTCAGCACCAGTTGCCCGTCACGGTCGGGGCACGTCGCGCGCAGGGTCAGCCGGTCGCCGTCGTGCCAGACCGCGGTCTCGACGGTCTCGCCCGGGTACAGCGAGCCCGCGAACCGCACCGCGTAGTGGCGCAGTCGTGTGGGATCGCCGTCCAGCATCCCGTCGACGACGGCCTTGCACACCACACCGTACGACGCGAGCCCGTGCAGGATCGGCCTTTCGAACCCGGCCGCGGCCGCGAATTCGGGGTCTGCGTGCAGCGGGTTGAGGTCGCCGCTGAGCCGGTAGAGCAGGGCCTGCGCCGTCCCGGTGCGCGACTCCAGCACCTTGTCGGGTTCGCGGGCCGGCACCGTGGCCACCGACTCGGGTCCCGGGGAGCCACCGAACCCGCCCTCATCGCGGGCCCAGATCTGCATCCCCGTGGTCCACAACGGGTTCCCTCCCGAGTCGGTGGCCGTCTGTTCGAGCACGATGACGGCGGCCTTGCCCTTGTCCCACACGTCCGCCACCCGCGAGGACACCCGGGCCCCACCTGACGGAGGAATGGGCGCGTGCACGGTGAGCGACTGTCCGCCGTGCAGGATCTTGCGGAGGTCGATGTCGATACCGGGCAGGCTCAGCCCGGCAGCCGGTGCGTCGCCGGCCGAGATCCCCTGCCCCGCGACGAGCGCGAACGTCGGCAGCACCTGCAAGTCCTTTTCGTACACCCAGCGCAGTTCCCCGGGGTCCTGTGCGTTCTCGCCGGCACCGAGGCCGAGGTGGTAGAGAATCACGTCGCGCTCGGTCCACGACACGTCGCGTATGGACGGTTCCACGGTCAGCGCGGCCTCCACGTCGATCGCCATGCCAGGTCACGCTTCCTTTCCGGGTTCGGGGTCGCGGGGCAGACCCAGCAGTCGTTCGCCGATGATGTTGAGCTGGACGTTGGTGGTGCCGCCCGCGATCGACATGCACTGCGAGTTCAGGAACATCTGCGTGCCGGACGTGCGGGGCTGGTCGCCGAGCAGGGCGCGCGGTCCGGCCCAGTCCATCGCCACCTCCCACACCTGCTGGATGTGTTCGACACCGAGCAGTTTCGCGACCGACGACTCGGCGCCCGGTTGGCCGCCCGCGATCGATCGCAGGGTGGTGCGCAGCCCCATCAGGCCGCCTGACTGTGCGTCGCAGAGGACCTTGCCGAGTACGGTCAGCTGTTCGTCGTCGATGCCGCCGGGCAGTTCGCCTGCCAGGGTCAGCAGAGCCTCGCCGCCGGAGCCCAGGGAGGAGTCGTGCGACAGCGACACCCGCTCGTTGGCGAGGGTCGTCCGGGCGAGCTTCCAGCCGTCGCCCGGTTCGCCCACCAGGAGTTCGTCCGGGACGAACACGTTGTCGAAGAACACCTCGTTGAACAGGGCCTCGCCGGTGATCTCGCGCAGCGGCCGGATGTCGAGACCGTTGCTGCCCRACATGTCGATCAGGAAGTACGACAGTCCCTTGTGTTTGGGCACCGAGCCGTCCGTGCGGGCGAGGCAGATGCCCCAGTCCGCGTCCCGGGCCATCGACGTCCACACCTTCTGCCCCTGCAGCATCCAGCCGCCGTCCACCTTGGTGGCCCTGGTGGTCAGGCCGGCGAGGTCCGATCCGGCGCCGGGTTCGGAGAACAGCTGGCACCAGACGAGGTCGCCGCGCAATGAGGGGGGCACGAAGCGCTGCAACAGTTCTTCGCTGCCGTGCGCGATGAGCGTGGGCACCACCCAGTTGCCGATGATCATGTCGTGGGGCTGCAGCGCGGCCGCGCGCAGTTCCTCCGCGATCACGAGTTGTTCCACGGCGCCTGCTCCCCTGCCCCACGGTGCGGGCAGGTGCGGTGCGGTGTAGCCCTTCTCGGCCAGGTACGTCCTGCGCTCCGCCTCGCCCATCGCGGCGGCGGGCGCAAGTTCCGCGAGAACGTCGGCGCGGATGCTCTCGGCGTCCGGAGGTAGGTCGATGCCGAGCACCCGGCGGGCGCCGCCCAGGGTCGCGCGGGCAACGCGCCGCCGCCACGATGCGGTGGACCCGAGCAGGATCCGCAGCGATTGCGCTCGGCGCAGGTACAGGTGGGCGTCGTGTTCCCAGGTGTAGCCGATGCCGCCGAGCACCTGGATGCAGTCCTTGGTGACGGAGAACGCAGCGTCGAGTGYGGTGGCCCCGGCGACCGCGGCCGCGAGTGACGCCTCCGCCCCACTGCAGCGCGGCGCAGCCGTCGCGGCCCTGGCACTGCTTCCGGGATTCATCGCACGGGCCGCGTCCCACGCGCACACGCGGGCCTGCTCCGCGACGCTGAGCATGCGGGCCACCCGGTGCTTCACCCCCTGGAACTGGCCGATCGGGCGGCCGAACTGGTGGCGCACCTTGGCGTAGTCGGCGGCGGTGGCCACGGCCCAGTCGGCGACACCCGACGCCTCGGCGGCGAACAAGGTGGCCGCCAGATCGAGGACGCGTTGCGAATCGATCTGCAGCACATCGGCTTCGGCGATCGACAATCCGTTCGCCGCCGCGGTCGCGTTGCGACGCACCACGT
>NZ_JBFUGT010000144.1:0-16078 GCF_056402775.1 Rhodococcus sp. P3_B8 | reverse complement strand
GCGCACACGGGACTGCCCGAACACAGACAGGCGCCGACCCTGGGGGTTGGCGCCTGTCCGTGTTTCCTTTGCCTCTCGGTGACTCCGGCCGGTGGGGCTCAGTCCTTCCGAGTGGGAGGCAGGGGACTGTCGATGTGGTCGGCGGCGATGAGTTTGCCGCCGGACAGCGAGAGCACCCAGGTGCTCGCCTTCCTRTTCCGCGCCGGGGGAAGTGTGATGCCGTCGTTCTCCGCCCACCAGTCGAGCAGATCGGGAATGACGCCTCCCTGACTGCAGATCACCTGAACTCCGCCGAGAGCGGCGATCTTGCGGACCCGCGTGCGGGTGGCCACCGGGTCGGCGGTGTAACTCTCCTCGGACAGCAGCGGATCCAACCGGACGGTCGTGTCCAGCGCGCGCGCCAGCGGCTCGACCGTCTGTGTGCACCGCGTCCGGTCGGCCGACGTGATGTCGGTGGCCCCGAACGCTTCGAGCTGCGGGACGAGCGTCTCGGCCTGGAGTAGGCCGTTCGCATCCAGGGGCCGGGTGGTGTCGTCGCCCTTGTATCGCTTCCGGCTTCCAGCCTTGGCGTGCCGGACCAGGAGCACGGTCGCGGTGTCGGGTGGCTGAGCCGTGAATCGGCGGAGCATCTTGCGATCCATGGGATACGACAGCTGATCGGCCACCTCGGAGACGGGAAGCCACCGCATCTCGTCCACTTCACTGTTGGAGACGAATTCACCGGCGCGGGCTTCTGCCGCCCAGTATTCGACTCGTTTCAATCGGCGATGGCCCGGAATCGGATATGTCAACGCGCCCAGATGCCGGCCGAGGCGCC
The DNA here is from genome assembly GCF_056402775.1 of Rhodococcus sp. P3_B8. Classification (NCBI taxonomy): domain Bacteria; kingdom Bacillati; phylum Actinomycetota; class Actinomycetes; order Mycobacteriales; family Nocardiaceae; genus Rhodococcus; species Rhodococcus sp. P3_B8. The sequence continues at coordinate 15,261 of NZ_JBFUGT010000144.1, read as the reverse complement.
CGCGAATACCCGTCTCTTCTTCCACCTCACGCAATGCGGCCACCACTGCGGTCTCTCCGGGGTCGAGCTTTCCCTTCGGAAATGACCAGTCCTCGTATTTGGGCCGGTGAATGAGCGCGATCTCGATCTCGTCGGGATTGCGGGGAGACTTTCGCCACAGCACTGCCCCCGCAGCGAAGATATTGGCTTTGACCGGTTTGCCGGGTGAACTGCTCACCGAGTTCCTTCCTTCTGCCGCGGACTCGCCGCGATCAGGATCCGGTGCCCATTCGTTTGCGCATCATGGCCTCCTGGTGGTCGCGAACCTCCTCGCCGTGGGCAGGCGACGGAACCCACCGGCCGTCGGACCCGAGCACCCAGCACCGCGTGACGGGATCGAGCGCGGAATCGACGATCTCGGCTATCTGAGCGGTGAGTCGAGGGTCTTTCACCTGCGCCATGACCTCGACGCGTCGGTCGAGGTTGCGGTGCATCATGTCTGCGCTGCCGATCCAGTATTCGTCGGCGCCGCGGAAATGGAACACCCGGGAATGCTCGAGGAATCGTCCGAGAATCGACCGGACGTGGATGTTCTCACTCAGCCCGGGGACTCCGGGTTTGAGGGCGCAGATGCCACGCACGACGATTTCGACGGGCACACCGGCCCGGGACGCGCGGTAGAGCGAGTCGATCACCTGTTCGTCGACCAAGGCGTTGGCCTTCAGCAGGATTCCGGAGTCCTCACCCCGCAGTTTGTGCGCGATCTCACCGTCGATCCGCTCGATGATTCCCCGGCGCACACCGTACGGCGCGACGAGCAGGTTGCGGTACTGCGTCTTCCGCGAGTAGCCGGTGAGGGAATTGAACAGGTCGGTGAGGTCTGCGCCGATCTCGGGTGCGGCGGTGAGGAGGCCGATGTCTTCGTACAGCCGGGCGGTCTTCGGGTTGTAGTTGCCGGTACCGATGTGGCAGTAACGCCGGATGGTGGACCCTTCGCGACGGACCACGAGACACGTCTTGCAGTGCGTCTTGAGCCCGACGAGTCCGTACACCACGTGCACACCCGCGTGTTCGAGCTTGCGGGCCCACTTGATGTTCGCCTGCTCGTCGAATCGCGCCTTGATCTCGACCAGTGCCACAACCTGTTTGCCCGCCTCGGCGGCGGTGATCAATGCGTCGACGATGGGGGAGTCGCCCGAAGTGCGGTAGAGCGTCTGCTTGATCGCCAGAACCTGGGGGTCGGCCGCGGCCTGTTCGATGAAGCGCTGGACGCTCGTGGAGAAAGAGTCGTACGGGTGGTGGACCAGGACGTCGCCGTCGCGGAGGGTGGAGAAGACGCTCTTGGGTGTTTCTCTCTCGCCGAACGCCGGATGCGTTGCCGGGACGAACGGTGCGTCCTTGAGGGCGGGCCGGTCGACCGCATACACCTGCCAGAGGCACGACAGATCCAGCAGTCCGGGTACCTGGATGACGTCGCCGGGATCGACGTCGAGTTCGCGCAGGAGAAGTTCGAGCATGTGCTCGGTCATGTCGTCCGCGACCTCGAGTCGCACCGGTGAACCGAAGCGGCGGCGGGCCAACTCACGCTCGAGGGCCTGTAGGAGATCTTCGTCGCGGTCTTCTTCGACCTCGAAATCGGCGTTGCGCGTGATCCGGAATGCATGGTGCTCCACGATCTCCATGCCCGGGAACAGCATGTCGAGGTGAGCGGAGATCAGATCTTCCAGGGGCAGRAACGCGTCGATGGAGGAGGGCGTTTCGTCGCGGYGGACGCGGACGAACCTGCCTACGTTGTCCGGAACCTTGACCCTCGCAAAGTGTTCGCCACCGGTCACCGCATCCTTCACCGTCACCGCGAGGTTGAGACTCAGACCGCTGATGTACGGGAACGGGTGGGCGTGGTCGACTGCGAGCGGAGTGAGCACGGGGAAGATCTGGTCCTGGAAATGCACCGACAGGCGCTCGCGGTCGTCGTCGGTGAGATCGTCCCATCCGATGATGGAGATCCCTTCGGCGGCAAGCGCGGGACGAACGGAGTCGAGGAAGACCCGTGCGGCCTTCTCCGAGATCTCCTGGGTCCGGGTTGCGATCAGCGAGAGCTGTTCGCGGGGGGAGAGACCGTCGGCGGACCGCACGGACAGCCCGGTCTCGTCGCGGCGCTTGAGTCCGGCCACGCGGACCATGAAGAACTCGTCGAGATTGGACGCGAAGATGGCGAGGAACTTGGCGCGCTCGAGCAACGGCAGCGACGTGTCCTCGGCGAGGGCGAGAACCCGGGCATTGAAATCGAGCCAACTGAGTTCGCGGTTCAGGTAACGATCTTCGGGGAGTCCGTCGGTCAGCGCGCTCGTGAGGGCACTCGTCGCAGCGGGTGGCGCCATCGGAACGTTCGTGGGATTGGCCGTGACGATGTCGTCGCGGGTTCCGTTCTTTCCGTCGACGTCGGTCTGCTGGTCGAGTGCTTCTCGGTTACTCACCCCACGATCATCCCTCGAGAATTCGGCCGCCGACAATCGATGGGGCAAATTCACACGGCGTGCGCGACCTACTCGTTTCCGCAGCGCGAGGGGGCGGTGTGTTCGAGAGCGTCGAGGGCGGCACGCGTCGCAGGTCCGACGCCGAGAGCCTGCGCGGCATCGAGATCGTCGGCGGTGTCGACGTCGGTTCGCAGACCGGGCCAGTGCCCGTCGAGGGGCCGCGCCCCGGACTCGAGATGCCGCTTCGCCGAGCCCGGTCCGAACCGGGGATCGAGCGGAATCTCCGGGTCGCAGGAGAACAGTGCGGCGGTTCCGGTGCCGTGATGATCGACGACGACCGACCTGCCACCGGTTCTCGCTGCGGCGAGTGCTTCACCGAATTCGCCTCCGCGCAGAGACGGAAGGTCGGCCTGCAGTGCGACGACGTCGACTCCGCGCTCGTTGCGGCGGACGTGCTCGGCCGCCGCCGACAGCGCCGCATTGAGGCTGTGCTCGGTGCCGCCCTCGTCCGGCCGATCCTCGGCGGAAACGGGTGCGGGGTCCGCGTAGACGTGCGCGCCGACACTGCGCGCGAGCCGCGCCACCGCGGGATCCGGCGTGACCACGGTGACACCGACGACCGTCGCGACGTCGCTGACGACGGCCAGGGTGTCGCGCAGCATCGACAGGACCAGTCCGGTGCGGTCGGCCGTGTCGAAGACGCCCGACAGCCGCGTCTTGGCCGCGTGGAGTTCCTTCACGGCGACGAGTACGTGCGCGCGCGGCGCCACGGATCGGGTCGCTGTGCTCATGCGGATATCTTGCCAGCCCGCGCGGGGCGGTGCTCCGGACGCCCGGTCGCCGCTGAGCAGCGAACGAGTTCGGTAGCGGGGCGGCGCTCGACCTCGGCATCGGCAATACTGTGGGCGACGCATCGGGTAACGAACGACGAGGGGGCTGTGTGAGCAAGGCTGCGGTACTGGGAGCGGGTTCATGGGGGACTGCATTTGCGAAGGTCCTGGCCGATGCCGGGACCGACGTCACCATGTGGGCGCGACGCGCTGAGGTCGCCGAATCGATCGTGTCGCGGCACGAGAACGCGGACTACTTGCCGGGCATCGCCCTGCCTCCGTCGTTGACCGCCACCGACGACGCGCGGGCCGCACTCGATGGCGCCGACATCGTCGTCCTCGCGGTGCCGTCGCAGTCCCTGCGCGACAATCTGCAGGTCTGGAGTCCGATGATCCCCGAGGACGCCACCCTGCTGAGCCTCGCCAAGGGCATCGAAACCGGCACCCTCATGCGGATGAGTCAGGTGATCATCCAGGTCACCGGCGCAGACCCGGGACGTGTCGCCGTGCTGTCCGGGCCCAATCTGGCCCGGGAGATCGCGATCGGTCAACCGGCGGCGACGGTCGTCGCGTGCACGGATTCGACGCGGGCACTGGAACTGCAGAAGGCCTCGGCCACCGGATACTTCCGTCCGTACACGAATTCGGACGTCATCGGGTGCGAGATCGGTGGCGCCTGCAAGAACGTCATCGCCCTCGCCTGCGGTATGGCATCGGGAATCGGTCTGGGAGAGAACACGATTGCGAGCATCATCACTCGCGGTCTCGCCGAGATCATCCGGCTGGGAGTGGCCCTCGGTGCGAAACCTGCCACCCTCGCGGGTCTCGCGGGAGTGGGCGATCTGGTTGCGACGTGCACGTCGCCCCTGTCGCGCAATCGGTCCTTCGGTGAACGCCTCGGTCAGGGTGGTTCGATCGAGAGTGCCCAGGCGGCCACTCACGGTCAGGTCGCCGAGGGTGTGAAATCGTGCTCGTCCGTGCGGGCTCTCGCGGCCAGTTACGACGTCGAGATGCCGCTCACCGATGCCGTGCACCGGGTGTGCCACGAGGGCGTCGTGGTGCAGGACGCGATCGGTCAGCTGCTCGGCCGTCGCACGAAGCCGGAGTGAGCTCGTGAGTGGTGATTCCACCCGCTGCGTCAAAGCTGTTGCCGCAGAAAATGTTCCCGGATCGCCGATGCTGAGGGGGCCGGTTTTCGCAGCGCCGTATCAGCTGAGCGCGGACGAGGGAACCGAGTCCGACACCTATGCGCGTGCCTCCAATCCGGGCTGGCGCGACCTCGAATCGGCGCTGGCGACGCTCGAGGGCGCCGCGGGCGCGCTCGTCGTCGGCTCCGGGATGTCGGCGGTCACCGTCGTGCTGAGGAGTCTGCTCACCGCCGGCGACACGGTGGTCGTTCCGTCTGACGGCTACTACCAGGTGCGCGCGTACGCGCGGGAGCGCCTGGAGCCGATGGGCATCACCGTGCACGAACTGAGGACCGCCGAGATGGCCGGCGAGGCGGCCGCCGCACTGTTGGCGTCCGCCGAGGGGACGACGGTGGTGGTGGCCGAGACTCCGGCCAACCCCTCGCTCGACGTGGTGGATCTGCGCGCCGTGTCCGAGCAGTGCGCGAACGCGGGCGCTGTTCTCGTGGTGGACAACACGACCGCAACGCCGCTCGGCCAGCAACCGCTCGAACTCGGAGCCGACGTGGTAGTCGCCAGCGGCACAAAGACTTTGAGCGGTCACAGTGATCTCCTCATGGGGTACATCGCCGCGTCGGACGCCGACTTCCTGGCCGGGATGGAACGCGAGAGGGCCCTGTCGGGCACGGTGCTGGGGCCGTTCGAGACGTGGCTCGCCCACCGGAGTCTCGGGACGGCCGGTCTGCGATTCGAGCGTCAATGCGCCAACGCCCTGGCCCTCGCGGTCCTGCTCGAGTCACACCCGGCGGCCCACCGCGTCCGTTATCCGGGTCTGCCCGGAGATCCTGCGCACGCCGTCGCCGCCGGTCAGATGCGTCGATTCGGCGGGCTGGTGAGCTTCGAGGTGGACTCCGCCGAACAGTTCCACCGACTCGTGGCCGGAAGTGAGCTCCTCGTGCCTGCGACGAGCTTCGGCGGCATCCACACCAGCGCCGACCGCCGGGCCCGGTGGGGAGACCCCGTACCCGAGGGGTTCGTGCGGATCTCGTGCGGAATCGAGGACACCGAAGACCTCGTCGCCGATCTCGAGAGAGCGCTGTCCGCGTTGTGAGTGCGGGGCCGCCCACCGTGTCGTGAGGTCGGCGAAGGAAATATGAGGAGAGGTGGGTGCGGTGAGCGTGTCGCGACGACGGTACGGTCTGTGTCGTGAGTAAACCGCGTACCCGGGTAGCCGTCATCTTCGGTGGCCGCAGCAACGAGCATTCCGTGTCCTGTGTGTCGGCTGGAAGCGTCCTGAGGAATCTCGACCCGGAACGGTACGAGGTAGTGCCGATCGGCATCACCACCGAGGGCTCGTGGGTCCTCGGCTCCACCGACCCCGAAACGCTGTCCATCCGCGGCCGCTCACTGCCCAGCGTCGACGCCGACGGGTCCGCACTGGCCCTCACCGCCGACCCGACGCGGTCCGGCGACCTCGTCGCACTCGACGACGGCGAAGCGGGCAAGATCCTGGCCTCGGTCGACGTCGTCTTCCCCGTCCTGCACGGCGCCTACGGCGAGGACGGCACGATCCAGGGCCTGCTCGAACTCGCAGGTGTCCCGTACGTCGGTCCCGGCGTACTCGCCAGCGCCGCCGGTATGGACAAGGAATTCACGAAGAAGCTGCTCGCCGCGGAAGGCCTGCCCATCGGGTTCCAGGTCGTCCTGCGTCCGGGCACCGCCACACTGACCGACGAACAGAAGTCCCGCCTCCACCTCCCGGTGTTCGTGAAGCCGGCCCGCGGCGGATCGTCGATCGGTATCACCCGGGTGGCCGAGTGGGCCGCGCTCGACGACGCCATCGCCCACGCCCGCCTGCACGACCCGAAGGTGATCGTCGAATCGGGGATCGTCGGCCGCGAGGTCGAGTGCGGAGTCCTCGAGTTCCCGGACGGCGACGTGCGGGCCAGCGTCATCGCCGAGATCCGGATGCCGGAAGGCGCAGGCGACGACGAGGCGTTCTACGACTTCGACAGCAAATACCTCGACGACGTGTGCGAGTTCGACGTGCCCGCGAAACTCGACGAAGCGGTCAGCGAAGAGATCCGCGAACTCGCGGTGCGCGCGTTCTCCGCGCTCGACTGCCAGGGTCTCGCGCGGGTCGACTTCTTCGTGACCGAGGACGGCCCGGTCATCAACGAGATCAACACGATGCCGGGATTCACGTCGATCTCGATGTACCCGCGCATGTGGGGTGCGGTTGGTGTCGACTACGGCACCCTCGTCTCGACCCTGGTCGACACGGCCCTCGCGCGCGGCATCGGCCTGCGCTAGAGAAACCGAGGTCCGGCGCTCAGGGATTCGCCACGGGCGCCGGATCGAGCGGCTTCTGCGGCAATGCCTGCGACACCGCGCCGGAAATGTCCTGAAGCGGCGTCGGTCCCACCCCGGTGGGAACCGTGAGTCCGATGTACACGCCGCGGTCGACCGCGAAATAGCTGCTCGCGTCGATTCCGGCGCTCGCACCCGAGATCTCGAACCACTGAACTCCGTCGATCACCTGCAGCGCCGAAGCCTGATCGAACTCCGCGGGACGGTCCAGACCGCAACGCAGGACGAGTGGTTCACCCTCGGCCGGCTGCCACGCGGCAGTCGCCTCGGGTGCGGGCTCGGTGAGTTCGGCGCGCGTGTAGTCGCCCAGCGCGTCGGGGAGGCCCGCCATCAGGGTGGCGCACTCCGCGGAGCCGGATGCGGGCGCGGGCACCGGCCCCAGCGACACCGGTTCCTTCACCGGGTTCCGCCCGGCGAACACCGCCGCGACGACGATGCCGATGACCAGGGCCACGGGAAGCGCCACGGCCGTCGCGATGAGCGCGGGATTGCGCCGCTCCGCGGGGACCGGGTCGGAGTTGCCGGCAGGTGTGCTCTGTTCGGGTTCGAGGTCGGACATGCTCAGTTCTTGTTCGCAGACTTTTCGGGGACGTCGCAGGTGAGGGTGCGGGTGATGCCGGAGACCTGACGGATCTCCTCGACGACGGGAGCGACCTCGTCAGCGGACACCCGCACGATGACGTCATACGGTCCGACCACGTCCTCGGCGGTCCGGACTCCGGTGATCTTCGCGATCTCGGTCGCGATCGCCGCAGCCTTGCCGACTTCGGTCTGGATCAGGATGAACGCTTGCACTCTCGCTCCGGCCCTTCCCTGCTCCGCGCCGCATGATCTCGGTAGAGTCGCGGGTGCTTCGGCGCGCTGATCGGTCACGTGCCGAGAAGTTCCGGCAACAGCTAAAAGGTACCGCAGTCGCACATTCCGTCGACCGGGCCCACAGCCGCTGCACGGGCCACCCGACACTGGAGGCACACCATCACACCGACGGATTCCCCGGACCCGAACCCGCCCCTCACCGTCGCCGACGTCGGCGAGTTCGCCGTGATCGGCCGAGCGGTGGACGGCCGGGTGCAGCCGCCGTCCACGCTGATCGGCCCCGGCGACGACGCTGCCCTCGTCCGGGCGGACGACGGCCGGGTGGCGGTGTCCGCCGACATGCTGGTGCAGGACAGGCATTTTCGGCTCGACTGGTCGTCACCACGCGACGTGGGCCACAAGGCGGTGGCGCAGAATGCGGCCGACGTCGCGGCGATGGGGGCGCGGCCCACCGCCTTCCTCGTCTCCCTCGGTCTCCCGCCGGACACGTCGATCGACGTGGCGGACGGCATCTCGGCGGCGATCGGGGAAAGCGCCGAGGAACTCGGGGCCGGCGTCGTGGGCGGTGATCTCGTGCAGGCCGGGCAGATCGTGATTTCCGTCACCGTCCTCGGTGATCTGGGTGGCAGGAGCCCGATCCGGCGGTCGGGCGCGCGGCCCGGCGACGTCGTCGCGGTGGCCGGCGAACTCGGCCGGTCGGCGGCCGGTCTCGCGCTGCTGCTCGGCGGGTCCTCGGATTTCCCGGACCTGCTCGCCGCGCATCGGGTCCCCACCCCGCCGTATTCCGCCGCCTGGGCCGCCGCGGACGGGGGCGCCCACGCAATGACCGACATCTCCGACGGACTCCTCGCCGATCTCGGTCACATCTGTGACGCCTCCGGCGTCGGAATGTCCCTCACCCGATCCGACCTGGCTGTCTCACCCGAATTGGTGGCGGCAGCGAAGGCTCTCGGCGTCGACCACTGGGAATGGGTGCTCACCGGGGGAGAGGACCACGGTTTCGCCGCCACCTTCCCTGCCGGCGTCCCGCTCCCGGCGGGGTGGACCGGGATCGGCGCGGTGCACGACGGGTCCGGCATCTCGGTGGACGGCGAGACCTGGCCGGGGGCCGGGGGCTGGCAGAGTTTCTCGGTATAGGTTGCACGCATGGCTATCTACGCGCTCGGGGACCGCGAACCCGACATCCATCCGGACGCCTACGTCCATCCCGACGCCGTGGTGATCGGGAACGTGACCCTGGCGGCAGGCACCTCGGTGTGGCCGCAGGCCGTGCTCCGCGCCGACTACGGCACCATCACCGTCGGCGCCGACACGAACATCCAGGACGGCACCGTGATCCATTGCACGATGATCGATCCCACCGTCATCGGCTCGGGGTGCGTCGTCGGTCACGCGGCGCACATCGAGGGATCCACGATCGGCGACCACTGCCTGATCGCCTCCGGATCGATCGTTCTCAACGGTTCGGTCATCGGTGCCGGTTCGGTCGTCGGAGCCGGCGCCGTCGTTCCGTTCAAGTTCGAGGTTCCGCCGCGGAGCATGGCGCTCGGCGTCCCCGCGAAGATCCGGCAGGGCTACGAGGTTCCCGAGGGGCACCTCGAGATGAACGTGAAGATGTACGCCGCGAACGCGGCCTACTACCGCGACTCGCTGCGCAGGCTCGACTGATGGCGGCGCCGCTGGCGGACCTCGTCGAGGCCGGATGGGCAGACGCACTCGAACCGGTGTCCGGACGGATCACGGAGATGGGCGAGTTCCTGCGCGCGGAAATCGCCGACGGGCGTGACTACCTTCCCGCCGGAGAGAACGTCCTGAGAGCGTTCACCCACCCATTCTCCGAGGTCAAGGTCCTGATCGTGGGTCAGGACCCGTATCCCACACCCGGTCACGCGGTCGGTCTCAGCTTCTCGGTGGCTCCGGATGTGCGCCCCGTGCCACGCAGCCTCGGCAACATCTTCACCGAATACAGCAAGGACCTCGGCTACGAGACGCCCACCACCGGGGACCTCACCCCGTGGTCACGTCAGGGAGTGCTTCTGCTGAACAGGGTCCTCACCGTGCAGCCCGGACTCCCGGCCTCGCACCGGAAGAAGGGCTGGGAGGCGGTGACCGAGCAGGCCATTCGCGCTCTCGTGGCGCGCCCCGAACCCCTCGTCGCAATTCTGTGGGGCCGGGACGCGTCCACGTTGAAACCGATGCTCGGCGACGTGCCGACGATCGAATCGGCGCACCCCTCACCGCTGTCCGCGTCGCGCGGATTCTTCGGTTCGCGGCCGTTCAGCCGCGCGAACGAACTCCTCGACGGCCTGGGCGCCGAACCGGTGAACTGGCAGCTGCCGTAAACGGCGAATTCCCCTACTGCACAGACGAGAAATCGGCACGTTCCTCTACTGCACAGACGAGAAATCGGCACGCCGTTTCTCGACGAAGGCGTCGACGCCCTCGCGTCCCACCGGGCTGTCGGCCGCGGTGGCGATCGACACGGCCTCCGCGTCGAGTTGCTCGGCGAGCGAGCGATATCGGGAGGCGCGCACGAGCGTCTTGATCCCCGAGTAGGACGGCGTCGGGCCGGCAGCGAGGGTGCGGGCGAGTCGAAGGGCCTCGTCCTGGACGACGTCGTCGCCGACGAGGCGGCTGAGGATGCCCAGGCGGACGGCCTCGTCGCCGCTGAGAACGGCATCGGTGATCAGGATCTCGCGCGCGCGGGCGTCGCCGACGATGCGCGGGAGGGTCCAGGACATGCCGCCGTCCGGGGTGAAGCCGATGGACGGGTAGGCCGGGCGCAGCTTGGTCCCCGGGCCGCCGATGGCGACGTCCGTGAGGCAGACAAGGCTCATGCCGGCGCCCGCCGCCCACCCGTGAACACCGGCGATCACCGGAACGGTCACGGCGTCGAGCGCACGAACGAATTCGTGGAACACGCGCGCCACCTCGGCGACGTATTCGCTTCGCACCGGTGCGGATGCGAAGGCGTGGACGTTGCCGCCCGCACAGAAGTTCGGGCCCTCCCCGACGAGAAGGACGCTGCCGATTCGGTCACCGACCGCTTCGAGTGCCCGGGCACCCTGCACCATGCCCTCGCCGTCCAGTGAGGTGCCGTTCTCCGCCGTCGCGATCGTGATGCGCAGGACGCCGTCTTCGAGCTGTACTTTGCTGAGTCCATCGAGAGAAGTCACCGTTGCACCTTACGTTGGGCCCCTGCCGGTGCCCGACGTGCCCCGATGGGCTGCGACGATGACGAATCGGACGGGTGTGGCGACACAAAAAACTGCGCCCCCGACACCGAAGTGTCGGGGGCGCAGTGACATCGCACGCAGCGTCGGGTCAGCCCCGAGCAACCTTTCCAGCCTTCAGGCAGGAGGTGCAGACGTTGACCTTCCGGGTGTTTCCGGGGGCAACCTCGGCACGAACAGTCTGAATGTTCGGGTTCCAGCGACGGTTGGTACGCCGGTGCGAGTGCGAGACCGACTTACCGAAGCCGGGCCCCTTGGCGCATACGTCGCAGACGGCAGCCATAGTCGCGAACTCCTTCAAGATAGTGAACTGTGAAATTTGCTGGCCTCGTAGAGACAGGGCACAGCAAGCGCGCCCTGTACGAGGCAACCGTGCAAGAGTAGCCGCTCGAGTGCGGATTGGCCAAACCCGGTCCCGAAGGGCTCGGACCGCGGGCCCGATCATCGTCCCCCGACTAGTCTGACGGCACCTTCCCATTCCCTGGCCGGAGAGGACGACAGTGGCCCCTGAGCTCCCGATGGACGGGCGAGTCCTCGAATCGTGGGCGCGGACCGCCGTCGCGGGTCTGGAAAAGCGGTGCGAGGAGATCAACAGCCTCAACGTCTTTCCGATTCCGGACTCCGACACGGGTACCAATCTGCTGTTCACGATGCGTGCGGCGCTGGGTGCGATCGACGAGTACGCGGGCAGCGGCACCAAGGACGTCCGGCAGGTGGCCATCGCCCTGGCTCGGGGCGCGGTCGCCGGCGCGCGCGGGAACTCCGGCGTGATCTTGTCCCAGGTGCTGCGAGGGATTGCGGAAGCAGCCGTCACCCCCGCCGTCGACACAAGGACGGTCCGGACCGGGCTGCTGATGGCCACCAACCTGGTGACGGACGCGGTGAGCTACCTCGTGGAGGGGACCATCGTCACCGTGTTGCGCTGTGCCGCCGACGCCGCGGCGGAGTTTCCGGACGAGGCGCCGATCGCGGTCACGGCCCGCGCAGCCGCGGACGCGGCGGCGTCCGCGCTCACCAGGACGCCGTCGCAACTCGAGGTGCTCGGCACCGCAGGCGTCGTCGATGCGGGAGGACTCGGCCTCGTCGTGATCCTCGACGCTCTCGTCACAGCGGTGACGGGGGCACCGCCCGATCGCGCACCGATCGCGCTCCACGTTCCGCGCCGCACCCCGTCCACGCATCGCGCAGAGCTCGTCCCTGTTTCCGCGCCGCCCGCGTCGCAGCGCCCGCACGCGCATCCGGGACCCGGACCCGAATGCGACGAGGGTTCGGATCAGGACTTCGAGGTGATGTACCTGGTCGCGGAGTCCGACGAGGACCGCATCGCGGAGTTGCGCACCACGCTGAACGCCCTCGGGGACTCGATCGTGATCGTCGGCGACGGCGGCGGAGGCTGGTCGGTCCACGTGCACTGCACGGACGCGGGCGCAGCAGTGGAGGCCGGACTGTCGGCGGGACGCATCCACGGAATCCGGGTCAGCAGCTTCCTCGTGGATGCGCGGGACCAGGGGTTGCTCTTTCCCCCGGTCCGGACCCGGCCGGATCAGGGGGAGCGGGGAATCGTCGCCGTCGTGGCCGGCGACGGCGCCGCCGAACTGTTCGCCAGCGAAGGCGCGACAGTCCTCCGATGCGACGACGCCCCCGTCACCCGGGCCCAGCTCCTCGGCATCATCAGGCAGATGGGACGCACCGAGGTGCTCGTCCTCCCCAACGGTGCGCTGACGGCCCAGGAACTCGTCGCGGTCAGTGCCGCGGCAAGGGACGCCCGGCACGAAGTCCTGCTGCTCGCGACGTCCGCGATGGTGCAGGGACTCGCGTCCCTGGCGGTGCACGACCCCGAGCGTGAGGCGGTGGACGACGCCTTCGCGATGTCGGAGGCCGCCGCAGCGACCCGCTGGGGATCGCTGCGCATCGCCAGGGAACGGGCCCTCACCTATGTGGGCACGTGCGAACCGGGAGACGGCATCGGACTGATGGGTCACGAGGTGATCGTCATCGAACCGGACGCGGTCGCGGCCGGACGGCGACTCGTCGACCTCGTCCTCGGCGCGGGTGGCGAACTGGTGACGCTCCTGATGGGGTCGGAGGCGCCGGACGGGCTGGACACGGAACTGGCCGATCACATCTCGCAGCGGCACCCCGGCGTCGAGGTGATGATCTACCACGGTGGACAACCTGGAGATCTGTTGCAACTCGGGGTGGAATGAGGAATTCGATGGCCACATTGTCCGACCGGCTCGATCATCTGCTGGGAAAGAAGACCGCCGACGCGCTCGAGGAGGCGTTCGACATCCGCACGGTCGAGGACCTGCTGCGGCACTACCCGCACCGGTACGCCTCGCAGGGCCGTGAGCTCGCGGAGAAGGACCCGCCGGAGGGCGAGCACATCACGATCATCGCCCGGGTCACGTCCGCGGCCGTCGTGAAGATGAAGAACCGGCCGGGCAGCATGCTCAAGGTGGTCCTGTCCACCGACACCCAGAACGTGGACGTCACCTTCTTCAGCCCGCAGAAGGTCAAGCACGTGATCAAGCCCGGTGTGCGCGCGATGTTCTCGGGAACGGTCAAGTACTTCCGCCAGAAGTGGAGCCTCACCCACCCGAGCTACCTCATCCTTCCCGAGCCGCGGGCCGGCAGCGAGGACCCCGTCGTGAACGTCGGCCGGATCCGCGGTGCCGGGGATCTCGCGGGAATCGCCCGGGCGTCGCAGGAAGCCGGTGCCGGGGTCGACATGTCCGTGTTCGACCGGGCGCTGATCCCGCTCTATCCGGCCACCCGGGACGTCGAGAGCTGGACGATCATGAAATGTGTCCGCCAGATCCTGGACCAGCTCGATCACGTCGACGACCCCCTGCCGGAGAACATCCGGGCCGAACGCGAGCTGATCGGCCTCGACGAAGCCCTCCGGTCGGTCCACCTGCCCGACACCCGTGAAGACGTGGAGAACGCCCACGACCGTCTCCGGTTCGACGAGGCGACGGCGCTGCAGCTGGTTCTCGCCCGTCGCCGCCACGACAACGCCGAGCGAGTCGCGCCCGAGTGCCTGCCGGTGCCCGGCGGGATCGCCGACGTGTTCGAGAAGATGCTTCCCTTCCAGCTCACCGAGGGTCAGCACACGGTCGCCGACGAGATCTCCGCCGATTTGGCGCAGCCGCACCCGATGAGCAGGCTGCTGCAGGGGGAGGTGGGTTCCGGTAAGACGATCGTGGCCCTGCGCGCCATGCTCCAGGTGGTCGACGCCGGCTACCAGTGCGCCCTGCTCGCCCCGACCGAGGTGCTCGCGACGCAGCACGCCCGGTCGCTGCGGGCGATGCTCGGCTCCCTCGCGACCGCCGGGGAACTCGGGGCGCACGAGAAGGCCACACGGGTGGCGCTGCTGACGGGGTCGATGCCGGTCGCCGCCAAACGCACGGCTCTGAACGAGGCGATCACCGGCGACGCCGGGATCGTCATCGGCACCCACGCCCTCATTCAGGACAACGTCGAGTTCTTCAACCTCGGGATGGTGGTGGTCGACGAGCAGCACCGGTTCGGTGTCGAGCAGCGCGACCGGCTGCGGTCGCGTGCGCGCGAGGGTCTGAGCCCGCACCTGCTGGTGATGACGGCGACGCCGATTCCCCGCACCATCGCGATGACGGTGCTCGGCGATCTGGAGGTGTCGACGCTGCGGCAGCTGCCGAAGGGCAGGTCGCCGATCAAGAGCAGTGTGGTACCCGCGTCCCAGAAGCCGCAGTGGGTCGCGCGCGCGTGGGAACGGATCCGCGAGGACGTGGCCGAGGGGAGGCAGGCGTACGTCGTGTGCTCGCGCATCGGCGACGGCGAGAAGGGCGACGGCGAGGACGCGTTCGACGAGAAGGCGCCCGAGACGAAGTCTGCCGTCGAGGTGTTCGAGGAGTTGAGCGGCAGCATCATGCCGGACCTGCGGGTGGGTCTGCTGCACGGCCGGCTTCCCGCGGACGAGAAGGACGCGGTGATGCGCGACTTCACGGCCGGCGACATCGACGTCCTGGTGTGCACCACGGTCGTCGAGGTCGGCGTCGACGTCCCGAACGCGACGATCATGGTGATCGTCGACGCGGACCGTTTCGGTGTGAGTCAGCTCCACCAGCTGCGCGGACGCGTCGGCCGTGGCAAACACCAGGGCCTGTGCATTCTCGTCACCGAGATGAATCCGGGCGGTCCCGCCTACGAGCGATTGTCGAACGTGGCGTCGACCAACGACGGTTTCGAACTTGCGCAACTCGACCTCGCCACCCGCCGCGAGGGCGACATTCTCGGTGCGGCGCAGTCGGGAACGACGTCCACGTTGCGGCTGTTGTCGCTGCTCGGCCACGAGGACGTCATCGCTGCGGCGTCCGAGTTCGCGCGTTCGGTCATCGCGGACGATCCGCGCCTCGAAAACCATCCCGGGCTGTCGGCGATGGTGACC